>CANQZO010000209.1 GCA_947628355.1 Candidatus Gastranaerophilales bacterium
TGTAATATCAATAGGGTGCGGTATTACAACGGATACTGACGCTAAAAAGTTCACTCTTGATATAATTTCTCAAATTAATGAAAATCAAAATATTGTAATTGATGCGGATGCAATAAATAATATTGCTTTGGCTGATGTTAAAATAACTTTAAAAAATGCGATTATTACTCCGCACCCAAAGGAGTTATCAAGATTATTAAAAGTCAGTCTTGAAGAAATACTTGAAAACCGCGAAAAATACGCAAGAATAACATCTCAAACTTATGATTGTATAACGGTTTTAAAAGGACATAACACAATTGTTACGGACGGAGAAGAAATATATATAAATACAACGGGTAATTCCGCGCTTGCAAAAGCAGGCTCGGGCGATGTTTTAACGGGTATAATTTCCGGGCTTCTTTCTCAAAAATTAAGCCTTTTAAACGCTGCTTTGCTTGGTGTTTATATTCATGGGCTATCGGGTGATATTGCAAGTGAAGATTTAACTAAATATTGCGTTTTGGCTTCGGATGTAATCGATTATATTCCTTTTGCATTTAATGAAATTTTAAATATGGAGTAATTAATGGAAGTTGATATAAAAGCACTGCAAGATAAGATTAAAGAAAATCCAAACGATTTTAAAGCAATTGAAGAATATGCTATTGCACTTTCCGATATAGGTCAAAATGAAGAAGCACTTAAAAATTTTATTTATTTAAGAAAAAATTTCCCGGAGAATGCTAAAGTTTTATATAACATAGGTATTATTCTTGAAAAATTAAAACGCTATGACGATGCGGTTAAGGCTTATGAAAAAGCATTTAATATCACTCCTGATGATACCGATATTATGTATAATCTGGCTTATGCATACATTCAAATTAAAAAATATGATGAGGCGGAAAAATTACTGCTTGAGGTTATTAAAAAAGATACTGAAGATAGTAATGCTTATTTTCATTTAGGCGAGATATATTCAAGGAAGAAACAGCATGATAATGCAATAAAATATTTAACAAAGGCTCTTGAATATAATAATACGGATACAATAGCTCTTTTTTACCTTGCTTATGAATACAGCGAAGTAAATAATATTGATAAAGCAATTGAGCTTTATAATAAAGTTATTGAATTAAATCATGATTACAGCTGGGCTTACTTTAACCTTGCGTCAATTTATTTGAAACTTGGTGAGGATGAAAAGGCAATAAATTATCTTCAAAGTACATTAAGAGTCAATCCTAACGATATTGAGGCAATAAAATTGCTTGTAAAAATATATTCAAAACATAAAAAATATGCTCAAGCCGAAAAATTTTTAAAGCAAGAGTGTGCGGCAATGCCTTTAAATGCCGATGTACATTATTTACTTGCTCAAGTTTATAATTTGTTAAACAGTCATGTTAATTATTTGAAGTATTTAAAATTGACGGAACGTAAAATATCGACATTTACTGGTGACAGCGATAAATTAAAAAAAGAAATTAAAGAAGCCGGGCTTAAGAATTAATTTTTTTATTATGTAATAATAAGTATTTATGCACGGCTTTAGCAAGGCGGCAAAGCATTTCGCTTTTTTTTAGAACTCCTTTATCATGTGATGCCATTGCAATACAATAACCGCAGTATTTGCAGTAGTCATATTTAAAACATTCTGTCAGATTATTAGAGTTAAAAACTTTTCTGAATTCGGGCAGTATTTTTTCATTAAGTTCTTTTAAAGTTAAGTTATTGTAGTTACCTAAACTGTATTTAGTATAAGCGCAAGGTATAATATTTAAGTCAGGTTCAATACAAATCTGTATAATTCCTGCATCACAAAAAGGTTTGTCATTTTTTTCAAATTCTTTGTATTTAAGAGAAGAATCTAAATTTTTTAAATAAATCTTTTCAATGTCGCTAAGTGATAATGCGGCATCTAAATTATTATTATCTTGATTGTTTATAAATGAACAGGTTGACAAATAATTGATTTTTGTTTTTTTAGTGAAATCTAATAATTCATCATTACTGTATTTATTGTAATTTGAAATAAAATTAAGAATTACAACCCGAATATTATTACTTTTCAGTTTCTTTAAAACAGATAAAGTTTTATGGTGAGAGCCTTTAACTTGGGTCATATTATCATGTATTTCAGGCTTTATGCTATATAGACTTAAATGAACATTTAACGGATATATATTAATTATTTCATTAAATAAATTTTCATCATCATAAAGTTTTTGTCCGTTAGTTTTAATAGTAAGATTTATGTGTTTATTTCTAATATATTTAGCAATTTTTAAAAAATCATTATTTAAAGTGCATTCTCCTCCTGTCAAAACAATTTCATAAATACCGAGATTGCAGGCTTCGTCAATAATTTTTTTAGCTTGGTCAAATGTTATCTGAATTTCGTCAACATTTTTATAGCTGCAGCAATGTCTGCACTTTAAATTACATTTGTAGTTTAAAATCAAAAACAAATTTTTGATAAAATGATTTTTTCTGAAAAACCTAGCTTGAGATTTTTTAAAGTATAGGTAATTTTCATCATTGAAACTGATTTTGTGTAAAAAATAATTACAGTTATTATGCGGGAATGTTAAATCAGTATTAATAATATCTAAATTTTTTAATTGATACAGAAAATCATCAAGAATGTTATCAAGTTGATTATTAACGGCATACTGACGGATTAAATCATAATTTTGAGATTTAACAATAAAATCCCATAAACAAGCAATTTCATTTTTTAATACATACTCAATCCTGTTTTTTACATCAGTAATAAAACTAAGATGTTTAGAGCCTAAATTGCTGTTATAGGTTTGTGTAGAAATGTGATTTGATATTATTATACACTTGTGCTGCATGAACCACACCAAGGATTAAAATCTCTTTGCGACCAAGATGCAGCGGCTGCCAAGCCGCTTAGAGGAGCATATTCATCCGGAGCTTCAATAACATCTTCAAAAAGTTCATTAATATCATTAATAGACATATTATCAATTAAATTATCATCAAAATTATCAGGCATATTAATCTCCTTTCAAATTTAACATTTTGCCAAGTTTTATCTGTAATTCGTTATGATTTTCAGTAAAGAAAATAAACCCCGAGTTTGGAGTAAAGGTCATTTCCGCAAAGTAAAGTTCATTTTGATAAATCATCCAATCAACGCGGACAAACTTAAACCCATTAGCAAGAGTTTTGCTTAATTCAACCGCTTTTTTTAAAATTTTATCCGCTTGAGTTTCAAAATATTTTTCCTCTGATTTAAAATTCAAATTAATGTTATTAAAATTTTCATCAAAAGTATGATAAAAACGAGTTCTTTTATTATCATATTGAAATTTTTGAATAATTTTAGGAATTCCGTTAAAACACCAGACTTCAATTTCATCAGATAATGTGTTTACATCTTTAAGAAGCAGAGGTTCAATAATGATTTTAGGATTAATATTTAAGTATTGAGTTTCAAAATCACTCCAGCCGAAGAAAGACTGAATAAGCC
>CANQZO010000210.1 GCA_947628355.1 Candidatus Gastranaerophilales bacterium
CTCATATAACGGGTATTTTTTGCACAGGTTTAATGAACGCTGTCTTAACTCTTTTATTATGTTTTCATCTTTAGTATCAGAAATTTCAACAGCTTTAGCTATGATTTTGCCGACTTCTTTCATATCTTCTTCTTTAAATCCTCTTGTGGTGACGGCAGGTGAACCGAGTCTTACTCCGCTTGTTACAAAAGGACTTTGCGGGTCATTTGGTACGGTATTTTTATTTGCCGTTATTCCTACTAATTCAAGGATATTTGCTATATCTTTTCCCGTTTTATTTAATTTCCTTAAATCAAGAGTCATTAAATGATTATCTGTTCCGCCGCCTACTATATCAAGACCTTCTTCCATTAATGAAGCGGCAAGTGCTTTTGCATTTTTTACTACCTGTTTGGCATATAACTTAAAATCATCGCTGAGTGCTTCTTTTAATGCAACTGCTTTCCCCGCTATTATATGCTCTAACGGCCCGCCTTGAATACCCGGGAATACTGCTTTATCTATTCCCTGTGCATGTTTTTCTTTGCACATTATTATTCCGCCTCTGGGACCTCTTAGGGTTTTATGCGTTGTTGTTGTTACAAAATCCGCATAAGGAAACGGGCTCGGATGTTCGCCCGCTGCAACAAGTGCGGCAATATGTGCTATATCCGCAAGCAAATATGCTCCGACTTCGTCAGCTATTTCTCTGAACTTTTTAAAATCTATTATTTTGGAATAATTACTTGCTCCGCATATTATTAATTTGGGTTTGTGTTTTAAAGCTAAATTTCTTACTTCTTCATAGTCGATTTCACCGTTATCATTTACACCGTAAGAAACTATATTGAAATATAACCCTGAAAAATTAACGGGTGAACCATGTGAAAGGTGTCCTCCGTTTGATAAATCCATTCCCATAACTGTATCACCGGGTTTTACGGCATATACAAATACGGCCATATTTGCTTGCGCACCGCTATGGGGCTGAACATTCGCATGCTCGGCATTAAACAGTTTTTTTGCACGCTCCTGCGCCAGTTCTTCAATTTTATCCGCATTCTCGCAACCGTTGTAAAATCTTTTATACGGCTTTCCTTCGGCGTATTTATTGGTAAGCACACTTCCGCATGCTTCCATTACCGCTTTAGAAGTGAAATTTTCACTTGCAATTAACTCTATTGTTGTCTGCTGTCTTTTCAATTCTTTTTCCAGCAATTGCGCGACTTCAATGTCTGTTTTCTTTATTTCTTTTATTTCCATGCTTTTCCCTAACCTGTTACTTTTTATTATTTTAATACGGTTTTTTTGTAAAAAAAAGTATATTTATTTGTTGATATTTTTTTACTAATCCGTAAAATTGTTATAAGGAGTTATAAATTTGCCTAATTATTATAATAAAGATTTATATAAAGTTTTAAATCTTACCTGTGATGCTTCTAAGGAGGAGATTAAATCGGCATACAGAAAACTTGTCAGAATATATCATCCCGATGTTTCACCTGAAAGCGCCGATGTTAATAAGTTTAAAGAAATTAAAGAGGCTTATGATGTATTAACAGATGATGAAGCAAGGCAAAAATATGATGTTCTGCACGGATTTTTCCGCGAAAAACTGGAAAAAGAGGCTAACAAGACCGCACATAAAAATAAATACGATGAATTTATCAAAAATGCAAAAGAAAAAGCGCAGCAGCCTCAATCATTTACCAAGTCTTTTAATGATGCGCTTGACAGCTTGTTTAAAAACAGTAATGTCCGTTCAAAAAAAGATGTTAATAAACCCGCCTCTGTAAACGGAAGTGATATCTCTTTGGAACTGTCTGTTTCTTGTTTTGAGGCTGTTAACGGAACAAACAGAAAAGTAAATATTCTGCACACCGAACCTTGCCCTAATTGCGGAGGCAGAATTTTTATTAACGGTTCTAAATGTTCTATGTGTGCGGGGTCAGGTATTGTTTCACTTCAAAAAAAAATTAATGTAAAAATACCTCAAGGTGTTAAGCAGGGTTCTAAAATAAGAATTAGAAATGAGGGTAACAAAGGAATTAACGGCGGTAAAAACGGTGATTTATACTTAATTATTAACATAGAGAAAAATTCTTACTATGAAATCGAAGGAACAAATGTTCTTTGCAATCTTCCCGTTACTCCTTTTGAAGCGGTATTAGGTGCTGAAATTTCAATACCGGCAATAGACGGAAACATCTCGGTTAAAATCCCGCCCATGACATCTTCAGGTCAGAAACTTAAACTTGAGGGTGCGGGTGTTTACAATAAATCAAAAACAAAAAAAGGCGATATGATTATTACTGTTTATATTAAACTGCCTAAAAACTTTTCAGCTAAAGAATTAGAGCTATATAATGAACTTAAAAATCTATCCGCTGATGATATTAGAAAAGATTTGAAAAATGCAAAAAAAAGTATTAATTAAGGAAATATTTGACTCCATACAGGGTGAGGGTCATTATATAGGCTATAATCAGTTATTTATAAGATTTTCTAAATGTAATCTTCATTGCAGTTATTGTGATACGGATTTTTCTTCGAATTTAACCGGATATACCGCCGAGGAACTTGCATCTGAGGTTAATAAACACAAAAATATACACTCCGTAAGTTTAACAGGCGGTGAACCGCTCTTGGAATGTGAATTTTTAAAGGATTTTCTACCGTTAGTTAATAATAAAATTTATCTTGAAACAAACGGCACTCTGTATGCGGAGCTTAATCAAATAATAAATCATGTTGATATAATTTCCATGGATATTAAACTTAATTCCGCTTCACATAACGGTGATTTGTTTAAATTGCACGAAAAATTTATCCAAACTGCAGTAGAGGCAAAAAAAGAAATTTTCGCAAAAGTTGTTTTTGATGAAAATATTACGGATGATGAAATTGAAAAAATCATAAATCTTTCGGAAAAATATAATTTTCAAATTATATTACAGCCAATGATGAACGGGAATATTATAAGTGCAAATTTACGAAATATAATAAATGTATTTGATAAATTTGCGGTAAAATATAAAAACGTGCGTTTAATCCCGCAGGTTCACAAATTTTTAAATGTAAGGTAAAATTACAACATAGAGATTTTGGAGATTTTTAATGACGGTATCAATCGCGGTTACAGGTAAAAGCGGAAGCGGAAAAACAACAATAGTTAAGGCTTTGTGGCATGTAATAAGAGAAAAACATCCTGATAAATCAGTGCTTTTATTTGATAACGATTTAACGGGAGAATTAGGACACAGTTTTGGCAAAGATATTCGTCAAACAATATACGGAATAAGAAGCGGGAAACATGAATATAAAACGGGCATTCCCGACAATATGACAAAGCAGGAATATATTGAATGGGCGCTTGAAGATATTTTAGAACCGCTTGATGACAATACTGATATCATTGTATTGTCATCAAGCGGTTCTAAAATATCAGACAATA
>CANQZO010000211.1 GCA_947628355.1 Candidatus Gastranaerophilales bacterium
CAAGTCCTGTATAAAAGGCTCTGTTTGGGGGGCTTTCTATGCTTTGGAGAATTGAAACCCAAAGAGCATGCATATCATCAGAGATATTATTAACAGAACTATTTTTAATTTGCGTTGTTTCTGCATTTACATTTTTTTCCACAGACTGTTTGGGTTTATCTTCAGTCTGAACTATAGGCTCAATCTCTTGTTTCGATTGAACTTGAGGAGTTTGCATAGCAGGTGCGGGATTTGAAACTGTTTGTTTGGGCGCTTCAAGCGAAGCCGGTTTTACCTGCTGTACTTTAGGCTGTATATTCCCCGATTCAAGCTGTTCTATTCTTTTTAATAAGTTTTCCGCAGACGGCAGATTTTTATAATTGGTTAAATCTATAATACAAAGTTCAAGCCACAAGTATTTATTAGTTGTATCTTTGATTTGCGTTGCATAATAGCTTAATCTGTCAATAATTGTAATAATTTCAGATACCGTAAATGCCTGCGATTGTTCTTTAGCTTTGTCAAAATTAGTTTCGTTAAGAGCAGTTAATGAATATATTAAGTCTTTATCACTGCAGTTTTTGGCAATCATTAAATCTCTGAAATACTGAATTAAGTTTGTTACAATTTGCACGGGTTCATTACCCTTTGAATAAATTTTATCTATCAAAGGAACGGACTTTGTACAATCGGAGTCAATAATATACTGAGTAATTTCAGACAAAGTTTCATAAGAAATTTTACCCAAAATTTCGTTAATATCTTCAACCTCAATTTGTTTATTAACTCCCAAAACACTTATCTGGTCTAATAAAGCAAGAGCGTCACGCATTCCGCCTTGAGAATTTTTTGCAATCGCAAAAAGTGCTTCTTTTGAAATATTAATATTTTCTTGCTGAGAAATATATTCAAGCCTTTTAACTATGTCATCAGTGGTAATTCTTCTGAAATCAAACCTCTGACATCTTGATATTATTGTATCAAGCACCTTATGAGGCTCTGTTGTTGCAAGAATAAAAATAACATTTTCCGGTGGTTCCTCCAGTGTTTTTAATAATGCATTAAAAGCATGGTTAGAGAGCATGTGAACTTCATCTATTACATATATTTTATACCTGCCGTTAACTGGAACATACTGAATTTTTTCCAAGATAGCTTGAGTATCTTCAACGCTTCTGTTGCTTGCAGCGTCAATTTCAATAACATCAACGGGAATAGAGTTCATAATATCAAGGCAGGCAGGGCATTTACCGCAAGGAGTAAGAGTGGGACCCTCTTTACAGTTTAAAGATTTAGCCAAAATTCTTGCCGACGAGGTTTTGCCTGTACCTCTGGGACCGCATAAAAGGTAAGCATGCGCTATACGATTTAATTTAATGGCATTGCTTAAAGCATGTACTATGTTTTCCTGTCCGATAAGGTCATGGAAAGTCTGGGGTCTGTATTTACGGTATAAAGGTATATATTTTGTTTCCAATTGCCTGCTCCAAAAATGTTTGCTAATATCAATTATATATTATTTAAAGAAAAAAGTGTGCGGCATGCAAATAATAAAACCAAAAAAATTAAAAAAAGGTGATACTATAGGCATTTTAGGAATATCAGGTGCAATCAAAGAGTATGAAAAAATAGAAAATGCCAAAAAATTTTTTGAAAACCAAGGCTATAAAGTAAAAATATCAAACACATGTAAAAGTTCTCATCGTTATATGGCGGGCAATTGCGATGATGAGTGCATAGAAGCTCTGCATGATTATTTTTCCGATACAAACATTAATGCAATACTCTGCGCAAGGGGCGGGTACGGAACTTTAAGACTTTTAAAAAAAATTGATTGGGAAATAATAAAGAAAAATCCGAAAATATTTGCAGGGTTTTCTGATATAACAACGTTACTGAATATGATATTAAAAAAAACGGGACTTATAACCTTTCATAGCGCAATGGCAAAGGGTGATTTTTGCGGTGAGATACAACAATATACCCAAGATAGTTTCTTTAAAGCCTTAGAGGGAAATTTAACTCAAATTAAGGCAGAAAAAACCGAAATAATTAAATCGGGAAGCGCGCAAGGTATACTTTGGGGCGGAAATCTTGCAACATTAACATCACTTTGCGGATTAGATTTTGTCCCCGAGGAAGATTTAATATTAATAGCTGAAGACTTAAACGAACCTGTTTATAAGATTGACAGAATGTTTACCCAGCTTTTTAATACGGAAGCGGTAAGAAAAAGAGTAAAAGGAATAGCAGTAGGCGAATTTCAAGATATTGATAATGAAGAAAGTTTAAATCAAGTCTTAAAAGAAATTGCAACCGAATACAAAATCCCTGTATGCAAAGGGTTTAAAATAACTCACGGCAAAATAAAAGATACAATTCCGATAGGGGTAAAAACTGAACTAAACAGCGAAAAAGGTCTGATAACTTTAAAAGAAAAATATACCGAATAATCATAGAGAGTAATTAAAAAAATAAAAAAAATCAGTATAATAAAATTTATGAGTAATTTATTTGAAATAAAAAACTTAAATATGCACTATCCCGTAACAGACGGGCTAATGGGCAATATAAAAGGATATGTATATGCTCTAAATAATGTCAATTTAGATATAAAAGAAAATGAAATACTTGGTTTAGTTGGTGAGTCGGGGAGCGGGAAATCGACATTGGGAAACTGCATATTAAAATTAATAACCCCGACAAGCGGAGAGGTTTTATTTAAAGGTGAAAATATACTGAATAAAAAGAAAAATGAGTTAAAAGAGTTCAGAAAAAACGCTCAAATGATATTTCAAAATCCTTATATGAGCCTAAATCCGAGAATGAAAATATATGATATTTTAAAAGAACCTTTAATCATATCTAATCCGGTGTCGCATTTTGCCGCCGACTCATCGTCGCCGTTCAAGTGCTCACCTTTTAAAGCTGCCGCTCCAAAATTTCGCTCACTTTCCTTATCTCGAAATTTTCTCGGACAAAATAAAATAAAAGACAAAAAAGAAATAAATCAAAGAATAAAAGAAATAATAAACTTAACAGGCATAAGAGAAGAAGATTTAAACAGATATCCGCATGAGTTTTCGGGCGGACAAAGGCAGAGAATTGCAATCGCACGGGCAATAATAACACATCCGATATTTATCGTTGCAGATGAACCCGTAAGTGCATTGGATGTGAGCATACAGGCTCAAATAATAAACCTTATGCTTGAATTAAAACAACATTTAAATCTGACAATGCTTTTTATATCACACGATTTAAGCGTAATAAAATACATTTCGGACACAATTGCGGTGATGTATTTAGGTGAAATTGTCGAAATTGCGAAAAAAGATGAACTTTTTAATAACCATAAACATCCTTATACCGAGGCTCTGTTAAATGCCGTTCCCGTTATTTCCGAGGATAAAAAGAGCAAAAAAATAATATTAAAAGGCGATA
>CANQZO010000212.1 GCA_947628355.1 Candidatus Gastranaerophilales bacterium
AAGCGCCTAAACCCTCTGTTACGGGACCTGATAGTATTATTCTCATCTGCCACGCAAATTGGAGTCCGAAAAATCCCAGACAGAAATTTAACAACTGTATTGTTGAGAATTTCTTTAATACTTTTTCATTTGAATTTGTTTCACTGCTCATTTTTTTCCTCTTTATCTATCCAACTCTTTTATTAATTCAGGTATAATTTCAAACAGGTTGCCCACAATTCCGACATCTGCATTTTTAAATATCGGGGCGGTTTCATCTTGGTTAATTGCGATAATTTTTCCGCTGTTTTTAATTCCCGCAAGGTGCTGGGCTGCGCCTGATATTCCTATTGCTATATATAATTCGGGAGCAACGGTTTTCCCCGTTTGACCTATTTGCTGTGATTTTGTTATATAACCTTTTTCATAAGCACTGCGAGAACCCGCGACTGCGGCATTCAGCTTCTGTGCAAGCTCATATACAAGCGTTATACCGTTATCTTTACATGCGCCTAAGCCTGCAGATACTATTATTCTCGCACAATTTATATCTTTTGATGATAAATTTTTCTTTATTAAATTAACTATTTCAATTTTTTTCTCGATTTTATCAATATCTATCCAGTCAAATACGGCAGTTACGTTATTATTTTCTTTCTTTATAGCTTTAAAAACATTCTGCTGAACTGTTGCCATTTGAGGAAACGTTTTACATAAAATGTTCGCGGTTAATTTCCCGCCAAAAGTAGGACGTGTGGATAAAAGCATATAGTTTTCGCCTATATCTAAATCGGTGCAGTCTGCAGTCAGTCCCGTATTTAAGTTTACTGCCGTATACGGCGCTATTCCCTTACCCTGCAGTGTTGCACCTATTAATATTATTCTTGGCGGATATTTTTGCGCTATTTGTTTAAAAAGCTCGCCATTGTAATTTTTATTATAACCTTTAAGCCTGTCGTCGCTTACAATTATAACTTCATCTGCTCCGTATGTGCCAAGCTCCGATATTATTGACTCATAGTTTATTCTCGGTCCGATTATGCAGACGGATACTTTTTGGCTCCAGATTTTTTCTTTTAATTCCGCGGCTTTTGAAACCAGTTGGAATACAACGGGTGCAATTTCGCAGTTATCATTTAATTCTCCGTATATTAATATTCCGTTTGGTTCCATTACACTGCCTGCCCCGATTTTATTTCGCTTATTAATTCATTAATGTTATCTATGAATTTACAATTTCTGTTTTCTTGATTTTTAAATACGCTCTTAACATAGGTAGGTGAACCTTTTACCCCTATTTGCGATTCATTTACATTTAAGTCAAACATATTATATTTATGATAAATGTATTCTTGAGCTTTAATATATCCGCTGATTTTAGGCAGTCTTGGCTTAATTATATAATTATTAACGCATATAACGGCAGGGAGTTTAACTTTATAAGTAATTTTATCCGTTTCGGTTTCGCTGACCGCATTAATATAACCGTCTTGAACATTTACTATTTCATTTACATGGGTAATACAGGGAAGATTGAGCCTTGCTGCCGTTGAAATACCTGTCTGCCCTGTTTCTCCGTCTATTGCACTTTGCCCGAACAGTAAAATATCGGTATCTTTCAGTTTTTCTTTTATAACGGCAGACAGTACATTAGAAGTTGCATTTGTATCGGAACCTGCAAATTTAGAATCACATAATAGCATGGCATTATCTGCGCCCATTGCAATTGCTTCCTGTAAAATCGCTTCAGCTTTGCTCGGGCCCATAGTGACCGCTGTAACTTGGGCTTGGTAAGTATCTTTTAAGGTTAATGCGGCTTCTATTGCCTGCACATCAGTTGGATTTAAGATGCTCTCCATATTTGTTCTGTCTATATTATTATCGGCAGTCCACTTAACGTCGTTAGTGTCGGGAACCTGCTTTATAAAGACCGTTATATTCAATTATTAACCCCTTTTTATACCTTTATTTTGTAATAAAAACCCGATTAATGCAAATTATTTACATATCAAGCCCAATATCAAGAGTCTTTGCTTTTGCAACAATTGCACTTGATGATATAACGTCAACCCCCGTTTTTGCTATTTCTCCAATGGTTTCCAATGTTACATTCCCGCTTGCTTCAATTATTGCTTTATTGTCAATTAATTCAACACATTTTTTCATTGTTTCGCAGTCCATGTTATCAAGCATTATTATATCTGCTTTTGCGTTTACGGCTTCTTTTACCTGTTCTATTGTGTCGCATTCTACTTCTATTTTATGAGTGTGCGATAATTGCTGCCTTATTTTATTTACCGCATTTGTGATTGAGCCTGCAAATTGAATATGATTATCTTTTATCATAACGCAATCTGATAAATTAAACCTGTGAAGTCTTGCACCGCCTGTTAATACGGCGTATTTTTCAAACATTCTGAAATTGGGCGTTGTTTTTCTGGTATCGGTTATTTTTGCTTTACAGCTGCCTATTGCGTCTTGATATTTTTTTGTTTCCGTAGCAATTGCGCTTAAACGCTGAATGTAATTTAATGCAGTTCTTTCGCCTGTTAATATTGCTCTTGCATTGCCGTGAATAACGGCAAGCGTATCACCTTTTTTAATTTCATCTCCGTCTTTAAAATACTTTTCAATTCTCACATCTTTTGAAAGAGTCTTAAATACTTCTTCAACAATATCTATCCCGCATAAAATACCGTCTTGCCTTGTGTTTAGTTTTGCTGTCAAGGTTTCGTCTTCATCAATTAAAAAATCCGTTGTTATATCGCCAAAGCCGATATCTTCTTTTAATGCGTTTTTTATGTGTTCTTTTACTATAAATTTTTGAAGTAATTGTGAAGTCATTTTTAACCTTTCATTGCCGTTGTTCTTGATTTTTCGTGCGAGGAGGCTATCATATCTTTGTTCGGGTAATCTTCTCTATAGTGTGCGCCTCTTGATTCTTTTCTGTACAGTGCAAATTCAATTATTAATTCCGCAATTGTCAGCATATTACGTATTTCATAAGCGTATCTGTTCGGACATTTATAAGTATACGGGAACTGCTCTTTTATTTTTTCTATTTGTTCTTTAGCCTTTGTGAGCTTTGCTTCGTTCCTTATAATCCCTGCATTATCCCACATAATTTGTTTAATTTCATTATTCAATTGAGTAAAATCGGTATTATCCGACTTTACATTTTGATTTTCATAAAAACTTATAATTTTTGAAATTTGATTATCGGAAAAGGCATCTGTTTTTAAATCAAGAGTTTTTAAATGATTAACGAGTTCGTAAGCGGTTACGGCGCATTCGAGTATGGAATTTGAGGCTAATCTGTTTGCACCATGGAGTCCCGTGCAGGCTGCTTCACCTATTGCATACAACCCTTGCAATGAAGTTTTGCCGTTTACTTGAGTTTTTATTCCGCCCATAAAATAATGTGCAGATGGCGAAACGGGGA
>CANQZO010000213.1 GCA_947628355.1 Candidatus Gastranaerophilales bacterium
CAGGTTCGGGAGGATTTTCCGAAGGTTGAGTTAATGAATTTTCCGGACCAACAGGTGCGGGATTTTCATTTATATTTGGATTGAACATATCATTATCAGACTCTTGAATTTGAATTTCATCTTGAACCTCTGATTGTGCAATATTATTAGAAGCCTGCTTATTCTTTAATACAAAAAATCCGCCTGCGGCACAACCTATTAATGCAATTACCAATATTAAGACAGGTATGAATGGTATACTTTTATTTTTAGCTGTTTCATCAACGTCGTAATTTTCATCATAATCCTCATCAGTATCATCTTCATCATCAAAATCCTGTTCTTCCTCCTCATCGGAATTTTCATTATATTCGCTTGATTCTTGAATATCATCTTCCGAGTTGTTTTCTTCACCGTCAGAATTTTCTTCTTCAAAAGAATTTTCTTCCGTGTCATTGTCGTTAAGAATATCCGTATTATTAAAAACAGAAGCAGTATCTTCTTCTTTTTCAGGATATTCTTCCGTTTCAACATTTTCTTCAATCGGAGTTTCATTTATAATTTCATCTGCCGAATTATCTGCCGGCGGAAGTTCTGTATCATCACTATTTTGAACATACTCAATTCTTGAAGATTCATTTTTTATAGTGGTTAAATCAACATCCAATTCGTTATATTGAGGATATGTTTCAAAAGTTGAATTTAAAATATCATCATCAGAAAGTTCAGCCTCAAAATCGGCATCTTTTTCATCTTCGGGCGGAACATTAGTAATATAAGAATAAATCGGTTCACCATTTTCATCATAATCAACAATAACTTTTTGAACATTATCTTCATTTTGTTCATTGTTATCATTTAAAATTTCTAAATTTGACTCATTATTATCAATGATTTTAAGGTCCTCATCCCTGCTTCCTTCATTAATAATCAAGTCATCATTAGAATTATCAAGTTCGTCTATGGTTCCCTCGCCTATAACTTCAAGATTATCAGATTTTGTATCGCGATATTCATCAAGCATTTCCAATCCTTCAGAACCGTCATCAGCCAATAAATTCAAATCATCGTCTTGAGCGGTGTTTAAATCAATATTAACAGGCTTTTCTTGACTTAACTCCTCAGGCGCCGTATCTTCTTCACTAAAAAGTTCATCAAGTATTTCAGATACAGTTTCTTCACTGTTTATCACAGAATCCTGCTGATTATCATCGTCTGATATATTTATTATTTCTTCTTTTCCCTTATATTTTTCATCATCAACAACCTGAGCACCGACAATGTTAAGAGTATGATCATCAATCATATCCGGATATTTACCGATATTACAACTTACCATTTCAAAACCTGTGAAACAGCAAAACTCGGTTCTGCACTCGGAGCATTCAAATAAATGTTTAAGCAGCCTGTTTTTTAACTGTTCATCAATCTCACCGTCAATAAGACTTAAATAGTTATTTCTAAATAATTCATGTTCTTGCTCTGCGAAATTAGTAATTTTGGGTTTATTTATTTTTTCAATAAATTTATCAAACGAAATTAATGTATCAAAAGAAACACTATAATAATGATAATCAAAAGCCTCTTTCTTTAACAGTGCAGTGTCGGCAAATCCTAACAATTCGGAATTTTTTAAATCTTTATCGACCTTAACTACGGCATAAAAGTCAGGTTCAAGATCATTATCAAAATGGCTCCTCGGAACTAAAAAACCGCTGCCGTCTGTTACTACACGAACATCAATATGCCAATCATTAACATAAACATCATTAATTTCATATTTTTCATTTAATTCGGGATTTCTAAATAAAGTCATGGACTTTTGAACATTATTATCTGTTTTTTCCAACAGATTAATTAAAGAATATAAAGCTGCAATAGAAGCATAAGCCCTTTTACGCTGAAATTCATCCGATAACAAGGAAGCGTAAATCCTTGCATATCCTATCGCTCTGTCATCTATATTCAAATTAATCGTATTTGCTGCCGTCATATTTTATCTCCATAACTCTCTCTATATATATAGACTACACTTTTAAAAAAAATATTCCAAATTTAAAAAAAATGGTATAATAAGAGTAGTTTCAGCATCCCGTTTTATAAATGTAACAAAAATGTAACAACTAATACAAAAAAAACAATTTCTTACTTTTACATGGTTTTAAAGGGTACCAAGAAAAAAGGAGGTAATTATTATGATGATTAGTCCTATAAGTTTTGCAGGTACAACAGCACCGGCGCAAAAAACATTTAATGATATTATTAATCAACCGCAAGCCTACAAAAAGGAACAGCCAAATGCTGCAACAGGTATAGGAAAAGAAAAGAAAAAAAGTTCTATAGGTAAAACGATATTAAAAACTGCCGGTATAATAGCAGGTATAATGGCAGCTCTTGCTATCGGACACAAAACAGGTATATTCGAAAAAGCCTTATCGGCTATAGAAAAGATTAACAATGCACAAATTAAATCAGCATTAACTTTTGTTATGTCATTACCTGAGAAGGCAGGTAAAAAAATATGCGATTGGGGTTCTAAACTCTTTTCTGTTTTTTCAAAAAAATCTGCCGAACTTGGTGAGACAATAGGTGCGCAAGCCTCCCAAGCCGGTGAAACACTGCAAGGAACTGCAGAAAAAGTAGTCGGAGCAGGTCAAGACGTTGCATCACAAGCTGCTGAAATGGCAGAAAAAGCAGCTGAAACATTAAGCTAAAATATAATAATTTATTAATTATACATCATATAATTATCTTCAATAATAAAAAAAGGATTCTTTACGAATCCTTTTTTTGTAACAGAAAATTTACTATTGTTACCAATTTAAAATTTTTATAATAATATAAAAAGATAGCAAATTTATTTTTTTTAGTTTTTTAAATAAACGCAGTTTAGGAGAAAAAATAATGAGTAGAGTTAGGGCAATTAATAACGGCGCACAAATGATAGATAACCATTTAAAAGCGCAGACAAGAAAACATACATTAGCTAAAGCTGCAGCTATAGGTGCAGCTGCAGGTGCGGTATTATATTTGGCTCAAAAAGGTAAACTTAACTCAAAAGATGGCGGTAATAAATTTATAGAAACAGGAAAATCAATTTTAAGGAAACCTGCAATTGCAGTATTAAACGGTGTAAAAACAGTTAGCTCAACATTAAATGCGAAATTAAATCAAGCAGCTGCAACAAAACCTTGGGCAAAGCATATTATTGAAAACGGCAAAGCAGTAAAAAGATTTGCATCAAAAGTATCCTGTTCATTAGACGGGATTGCTAATTCTGCGGAAAAAATATTCAACAAAGCAAAATTTGCTCCAAACAAAGCAAAAGCAGCTGATTTAGCGGCAGAAACATTTAATAATTTTGTAAAATAAAAAATTATAAACTTAAAAACAGCGGGGTCAGGGAGTAAAAATCAGGTAACCTGAAACC
>CANQZO010000214.1 GCA_947628355.1 Candidatus Gastranaerophilales bacterium
ATTACAGTCTATTTTGATGGTAATAAAGGAAATGGTTACGAAGGCGACTATAGTGTATATGGCGGTGCTATATCAAACGGAGAAGGCAACTTTGACGGTGAAGAAGTTAGCGAAGCCGGTTCAATAGGTACAATAACCGCTACTTTTTATAATAACACAATAGAAGGCGGTAAAGGCGGTGCTATTGCCAATATTAAAAATGCTTCTATTGAAAAAATAGAGGGTGATTTTATTTTAAATACAGCTACAGGCAGCGGCGGTGCTATATATAATACATCTGAAATAGGCGATATAACAGGTGATTTCATCGGAAATATGAGCTATGATGATGGCGGTGCCATTGCTAACGTGTATGCTTCTGATGACACATTTGAAAACAGTGAAAGTTTTATTGACCATGGAAGCCTTGGTAGATTACAATCTAACTTTTATAATAATCAGGCAGCGGGCAATGGCGGTGCCATATTTAATGAATATTTAGTAAAAGGAGGAATTTCCACCAAAAATGACGAAGACGCTAACTATTTTGTAGGCAACCACGCAGGCGGAAGCGGAGGCGCTATTTATAACTCCGGTACCATTATGGGTAAAGGCGAGATTGACCCCAAATCGGGAGCAATTGTACCTACCGAAGCATTTACCGCAGATTTCTTCTATAACGATGCAGACAAAGACGGCGGTGCCATTGCTAATGTGTATTCGGATGTTGAATTTAAAGAAACATCAAAAGACGGTAATGAAGTTAAACATGGCGATATACAAGGTGCTTGGAATTCTAACTTTGCATATAACCGCGCAGGCGGCAAGGGCGGCGCTATTTTTAATACAAGCGAAAATAAAATATACTCTATAAAAGGAGATTTCGCTTATAATACTGCAAGCAGTGACGGCGGTGCTATTTATAATAAATTAGATGAAAAAGCTGCTAAAGCTAAAGAAGGCAAAAAATCTGAAATTGGCGATATTGAGGGCTGGTTTATAGGTAATAAATCTGAAAACGGCAATGGCGGTGCTATTTATAATGAGGGTAAACTTGGAACACTTAAAAATGCAAGTTTTGTAAATAATACAGCCAAAACCCACGGCGGCGGTATCTATACAACAGAAGATGTAACAATTGAAGCTGCTGACGAAGATATTTATTTTTCAGGTAATACCGCAGACGGTAAAAGCGAAGTTATTTATGCGGCAAATTCCGGTGCAGATATTACGCTGAAAGCTCAAAACGGTAGAACTTTTTATATAAATGATGCTATAAATGGTGTTACCAGCAGTGAAACCACCGAGGGAGAAACATCAACTGTAAAAGGCTACGGATTAAAACTTGATGGCGGAAGCGACAGTAAAATAGAACTTAATGCCAATATCACAAACGCTGATATTGAACATAAGGGATTTACGACTAATGTTAACGATGCACAATACTTAAATAACAATAATTCACTTGATATGAAATCAGGGGAAATTAATTTAAAAGAATTAGGTTTAACTGGTATTCACTTTAGAAAATTTGATTTTGAAAGCGGCAATATCAATATAGATCACGTTGATGTTGATTTGGCGAACAAAACAATGGGCAGAATATACGCTGATACATACGGAGAAGGTGGAACCGACGGCGGTAGTCTTAAATTAAAATCATTGACTGTAAAAACTGATAACTCCGCTTATCAAACCCCTGTATTATTTGCTGATTCGAGTTTTGCAGGATATGTTGATATGAGCGATATTACGAAAGCTCAAGGCCCCGTATTTAATTATGCGGTATCATACAGCAATGACGGAACATTTGATACAAAAACAGGCAGAGCCTCATCAACAGGACACGACGGCTATGCGGTATTTACCAGAACAGATTATAACCCTGCAATACACGCAACTGCTGTTGCACAATTAGCAGGTGCTTATACCTCCATAATGCAAACGTATGAATACTCCTTTGAACACGCAGACACATTCTCGGCATTGCCTGCAAGCGTTAGAAAAGCTAAATTAAATGGTAATAAATATGCTATTACCGAGGCAAACGAACTGCCGTCATACTATAACGAGCTTAACAGAAAGGGTTTATGGTTTAGACCTTATACCTCTTTTGAAAATATCCCGCTTAAAAACGGCCCAAGGGCAAGTAATGTTCTATACGGCTCCTACGCAGGCGGTGACAGCGAAATTATACCGTTAAAGAACGGCTGGAACAGCGTTTATACGGGTTATGTCGGTTATAACGGCTCAAGCCAAAGCTATCAGGGAAATCATACCTATCAAAACGGTGTTACTCTGGGCGCTACCGATACGTTTTATAAAGATGATTTCTATACTGCTATAACAATGGCTGTGGGTTCTTCTATAGGCGAAACTTCAACAATGTTCGGCGATGAAGACTTTACAATGCTATATGGCGGTGTAGCTTCCAGAACAGGTTATAATTTTGAATTTAACGGCGGAAGATTTATAATTCAGCCTAACTTACTTTTAGCATACACATTTATTAATACTTTTGATTATACAAATGCCGCAAATGTAAGAATAGAGGCAGAACCTCTGCACGCATTGCAGGTTCACCCTTATGTTAAGTTTATTCAAAATACTGAAAGCGGCTGGCAGCCTTATTTTGCAGGCGGTTTCGTTTATAACGTAATGGGTGAAAGCCAAGTAAGCGCTATTGAGGGCGCAAATGAATTCACACTTCCCGCATTAAGTATTAAACCCTATGCAGAATACGGACTTGGTATTCAAAAACTGTGGGATGATAAGTATACAGGTTTCTTGCAAGCTATGATACGTAACGGAGGCCGTAACGGCGTTGCGTTTACTATGGGATTTAGGTGGGCGCTCGGCGATGACCCGAAAGTTGAAAAAGTACAAAAACCTGATAAAAATATTAAAACGGTTTCCAATGTAACAAAGACGGAAAAACCCGCTAAGGCAGAGAAACCCGCTAAGGTCGAAAAACCCGCTAAGGTCGAAAAACCCGCTAAGGTTGAAAAACCTGCTAAGGTCGAAACTCCTGCTGTTACAATAACACCTGTTAAGGTTGAAACTGAAACTCCGGTTAAAGTTGAACCTAAAACACCTGTTAAAGCTGAAAACCCCGTAAATGTTATTAATCCCAAGGTGCTTGAAGCTCCCGTAGAAACTAATATGCCTCAAAAAGCAGAAAAGCCTGCAAAAGCTCAGCAAACAGAGAATGAAGAACACCACTCATTTATATATAATTGGCTGCTGAAATTTTCTAACTTCTTCTGTATGCCCTCAACACCAAAAACAGCAAAAAAGAAATAATATAAATAAGGTGCATGGTTTATGATTGATAGGTTTATACTTGACTATGCACCTTATTATTGGTAAAGTTTGTATATCGGGATGTAGCGCAGCTTGGTAGCGCACCTCGCT
>CANQZO010000215.1 GCA_947628355.1 Candidatus Gastranaerophilales bacterium
TAAGTGGAGTCCGCACAACTACGGTAATAAATACAGAGGAAGAATTCCTTTATACAAAGCACTTGCAATATCATCAAATGTTGTTGCGGTTAAATTAATAAAAGAAGTTGGTGCGCCTGCGGTTATAGAAACCGCTAAAACACTGGGAATAACAACTCCGTTAACTAATGACTTGACAATAGCACTCGGTTCTAACGGTGTAAAGCTGTATGATATGGTAGTAGCATACGGAAACTTTGCAAACGGCGGATATAAAGTTCAACCATACGCAATTGAGAAGATAGAAACTCAACGAGGCAGAATAATATATCAAGCTAAAAGAACAAAAATAACAAAAACTTTAGATAAAACAACCGCAGGCATTATGACAGCGATGTTAAGAAAAGTCATAACATCCGGAACGGGAAAAGGTGCGGATATCGGTAAACCAATGGGCGGAAAAACAGGTACTACCAATGATAATAAAGATGCTTGGTTTATAGGTTATACTCCGGATATAGTTACGGGTGTATTTATGGGCAACGATGACAATACAAGTATCGGTTTGACGGGCGGCAGTGCGCCTGCGAGAATTTGGAAAGAAATGATGAAAGTTGCAACAGAAAAATACGGCAATAGTGAGTTTGACTATGATCCTGTTAACTTAGCGCCTGTTTATGAGGAGACTTCTGATAATTCTGAAAATGCAGAAGACGCTGAAAATGCAGAAAATGCGGAAAATGATACAACGGAAGAACCGGCAAATCAAGATGTCATTCCTGCCCCGAAAAAAGAAAATACATCAACGGAAAACTTTAATTCTATTCCCGTACAATTAAACGACAACATATCTCAAGGCAGAAAATCGGTTGTGGAACAAGCGCAAAGACCTGTTTCAGATATCAAAACAGAATAAAAAATTAATAGAAATTTAATTTTGAAATTTTCATTCTGAATAAATCTTCTAAATCAATACCGTTTAATATTTCATTAATCAGTGTAGATGAATTGACGGTTTTACCTTTAAAATTTCTTATCAATCCTAAAACTTTAACATCGGAATATTTTTCAATTAAATTAGGAAAAGATTTAATTTCTTTACTCTCCGAGTATACGGGGAATTTATTAATAATAACCCCTAAAATATCAATACCGATTGTTTTTGCCGTATTAATTTCATTCAAATAATGGCTGACAGAATCATTTGACGGATTAACAATAAATGCCACGGGCAGTTTCAGCTCTTGAGGTATATGATATGTAAATAACGATTTATTTAACGGCATCATAAGAGCGCCCGGAGATTCGACAATTAATGTGTCTGTTTTTTTTGATAAAAGATTGTAGTCCGTACTAATTTCATCAAGATTAATATCAAGTTTTTTTTCTTCGCAGATAACCGCAGGACTGACTTTTTCTTTTATCATATAAGTAGAATGAGTAATAATATAAGGGTCTAATAGTTTAACAAATTTTAAATCGGGAGATAAAAGATAAGCACCTTGCTCTATAGCGCCCGTTTGTACAGGTTTATATACTCCCGTTTTATAGCCGAACGACTGCATAACGGCAGCAACTCCAGCAGATATAAATGTTTTGCCCCCGCCTGTATCTATAGAACTTATGAGTATATTATTCATACAAAAAATTATATCAAATTTGCTTTTAGCCGCTTCATACATAAGGTGTAAATGATAATTGTATTTTTTTGCGAAAACTATTAAACTATAGTTATGGGAAAAAAAATAAAAATAATACTTTTTATAATAGCATTTATGTTTGTTGCATTAAAATCATACGCACAGGAGCAAGATATCGATGTAAAACTTAGAGCCGGAACATTCTTAAAAGTAATTAATCTGGCTGAGTTTTCAACTTTAACCTCTGATATAGATGATGAAGCCGTTTTTATGAATACACAGGATATGTATGTATATGAAACGAATGTTATTCCCGAAAATACCAAAATATACGGTGAAGTAGAAGATGTTTTAGAACCCATGGAAGGACGTGACGGCGCAATCAAAGTTAAGATAATCAAAATGATAACTCCCGATAAAAAAGTTTACAAAATAAAAGGTCATATTTATACGGATAACGATAACTATTTAGGCGGAAAACAGACTCTGCCCGTATATTACAGAAAAGTTCCTCATTATACTCAAAGAATAAGGCCTATTCTAAAAGCTGTTCCGTTAAATGTTCCCGAGATGGGTAAACATACGGTTATAAAGCCGGGGGCTGAACTTTTTGTTATATTAGAAGAAGATATTACGGCAAAATAAAAAGGAAAAAAATGAAAAAAATAATATTAGTTTTAATAAGTATTTTAATAACGGCACATAGTACGTATTGCCAAAGTGAATATAAATCGCAGGGGTATAAGGCAGAAAATGCCTCGATTACGGAATTAACCGGGGAAAAATTAATGCCCGCTAATTCAAATATAGAGGTGCTGGCACTAAATCCGATAAGCAGTGAATTTTTGAAAAAAGGTGATAAGGTTGTATTTTATTTCCCGACAGACTTATATTACGGGAAAAATTTTATAGTTCCTGCGGGAACAAAAGTGAACGGAATGACAGTTTATGTTCAAAGTGCAGCAGGCAAAAAATCGGGGAATATAAAAGTGAGGTTCAGTTCCATGGTTACTCCTAACGGGCAGGTAATACCTATATCCGCAGAATACTGCAGTGAAGCAGAAAACGGAAATGTAACAATAAAACAAAATGAAAAAATAAATGTTATAATAAATCAGCCGATAACGGTTAATTCTAATACACCATACTAGATAGTAAACAGGCTATTTGTTTTATTATGGATTTTTTGATAAAATAACTATCAAATGGGATTTGAGGGATGTCAATAATAAAAAACGATGATGATATAAAAACCGCAAGAAAAGATAATAAACGATATGAAATACCTGCGGTAATAAGAAAAGAAAAGGATGAAATATCTTTTGAAAAAGCATTAATGATAGCATTAATACTTCATCCTTTAGTAATTCTTATTTTATTATTAACGTCATTTATATTGCAATTATTGGGAATAGATTTTGATTTATTTAAAAAACCGGAATTAAAACCAAAAGATATAGAATTTGTGCTGGTAGAGAAAGAGGCTCCGCCCATTGATAAAAATACAAAATACAGGGCAGACAGAAATTCAAGAGCCGGCGGAAAGCACGACCCGAAACGAAAGGTATCAATGCCGCAGGCCCCTGCACCAAAAGGACCCGAGAAAAAGCCGAGTTCAGCTGCGCCTCAAAAACCGTCGACTCCTAAACCGCAAGTGAAACCTCAGCCGACACCGGCACCGAAAGCTCAAACAAAACCTGCTGCGCCTCAGCAAGCAGCACCGAAGCAGACCCCGGCGCCTAAAACGCC
>CANQZO010000216.1 GCA_947628355.1 Candidatus Gastranaerophilales bacterium
GATATGGCAATTTTAACCATTGCGGATACAGTATCATTGAAGTTATAAACCAAGGCAGAGAGTGCATTACCTCTTTTCTGTTCTGTCTTTGCATTTCTTTTTGAGCGGTTATTCCTATTTGTGATTTTAATGCGTTTAAATCGTTATCTTCGGAATATTTAATATATTCAAACGGCACAAGGATTTCATTATTATCATTTATCACCCCGTATTTTCTCCCGTTTCGTGCAATATATATCGGGCTTGAAGTTTCCTGACCGATATAATTCAATTCAAGTTTTTGAGCATTAATATCGTTGATATTTGATATATTTTCTTCAATATTCGCAGAAAGCGCATAGATTTCATCATAAGCAAACGGAACTTTTATTTCCCCGCTTGAATTTACTATTCCCCACTTTTCGCCGTGTTTTACGATAATATTATCATCGGATTGAAAAGACAAATTAAGCCCCGTTAGTCTGTTTATATATAAATCAGAACCCGATAATTTGAAATCATCATAGACACCTTTAAGCCTCTGCATTTGCCCGTTTTTGAACAAATATAATTTATTTGCGATTTTTATCATCCCGTCTATCGGATAATTATTCAATTTAAAAGCAGTATTAGCATTTATAAACTCATATAAACCGCTGAGTGAATCAATTATCGGCATTTGAGTTATTGGGGCTAAATTTATATTTTTATATTCAATCTTTTTAAAAGTTTTTAAATTGTATAAATTAATATTTTTCCCCGCAAGCGTTACAGCATAATCACTATTAGGAAATAATATCCGCTCATATTTTACATACAAATTATTATTTTCAATTCTTATATTTTCTTTTACCTGTGCAGGATTTAAAAACACATAACCTTTATGATAAGCATAAGGACTGACGTAAAACAGCATTTTTGCACTTTGATATAAATACTCTCCGCCTCCGTTTCTGTATGGATATTTTGCATATAAAATAATATTATCCAAAGGTGCAAACGATACATTTAAAATCTTACCTGCTATTGAATTATCATCGGGGAATTCTACTTTATCAAACGCAGGCTTTGTTATATGAATAAAATCACATTGAACATATATTATACCGTATTTTCCGCCTTGTTTATATCTTATTACCGCTTCTCTCGGGTAATTTTCAAATTTGATATTCTGCAATTTATTATTTTGCGAATAATAAGACTGCATAAAGTTATCATATAATCCGTCAGGACTGTATAAAGTAATAAATGCCGTATTTTCGCCCGCATAAGCAATTTTTTTATCTGCTTTAATTTTGCGCACCCGCTCATACTTAAAGGGCAGAATTTTTTTAACCTCATCCGTTTCTTTTGAAGCATAAGCTAAAGGCGAAAGCATTAAAATACATATTAAACACACTAAAATCTTTTTCACTTTATAATTATATCAAATTTGTAATAAATAATTATGCAATATTTGGTTTTTGTTTTATAATTTCGTTAATTAAGAGAAAATTTTATGTTAAATATATTGTCTGAAACAGATAAAATTAAAGATATAGTCAGAAGTACAAATTTACAGCACATAGCCATAATCATGGACGGAAACAGACGCTGGGCAAAGTCTAAACTTTTGCCGTCTGCCGCAGGGCATAAAAAAGGCGTTGAAGCATTAAGAGCAACGCTTAAAGCCTGCGCTAAATTTAATGTTAAATACTTAACGGTTTATGCGTTTTCAACAGAAAATTGGAACAGACCAAAAGAAGAAGTTGATTTTTTAATGTCGCTTTTAGCCAATACAATTAAAGCAGAAGTACCAGAATTTATTGAAAACGATATAAAATTAACATTCATAGGTGACAGAAGCTCATTAAACAAAGATATAATTGAAGTGCTTAAATACGGAGAAGATAAAACATCACATTGTAAAACACTTAATCTTCAAATTGCTTTTAATTACGGAGCAAGAATGGAGTTAACCAATGCCGTTAAACAAATATGCGAAAAGATTAAAAATGGCGAGCTTTTACAAGAAAATATCACGGAAAAAACAATAAGTGAAAATTTATATACCTCAAACCTCCCCGACCCAGATTTATTAATAAGAACGGGGGGAGAAAAAAGAATAAGCAATTACCTTTTATGGCAGTGCGCATATACGGAAATATACGTAACAGATATTTTCTGGCCCGAATTTGATGAAAGTGCACTGGCGCAGGCTATTACAGAATTTAATAACCGCACGCGAAGATTTGGGAAATAATTATGATAAAAATTATACTTGCGACCTCAAACCCGCATAAATTAGAGGAAATTAATGCAATAAATAAAAATCCCGAAATAGTATTTGATGTTGTTCAAGGCGATTTTAACCCTGTTGAGAACGGCAAAAACTTTATGGAAAATGCCATAATTAAAGCTCAAGAGGCTTCAAAAATAATGAATACATATTGTCTTGCTGATGACTCAGGGCTTTGCGTTGATGCACTAAACGGGCGTCCGGGGATTTATTCCGCGAGATACGCTCCGACTCAAAAAGAAAAAATAGAAAAACTTTTAAAAGAATTAAATCAAGTACCACAGGAAAAAAGACAGGCTCATTTTACCTGTGCAATGGCGCTTGTTAATTCAAAAGGCGAAATTATACACACGCAAGAGGGCAGAGTGGAAGGGGTTATTGACTATGAAGCAAAAGGCTCAAACGGTTTCGGCTACGACCCGATATTTTATGTTCCCGACTACAAAAAAACCATAGCCCAGCTTCACGAAGAAACAAAAAATAAAATATCACACAGAGCAAATGCCCTTATTCCAATGCTTAAATGGATTGAACAAAATATTTTATAAATATCAATCAATATCATATATTTATTAATCTATGCTGAATTGCTTTAACAACAGCATTAGTTCTATCTTTTACGGATAATTTTTCAAATATATTATGAACATGAGCTTTTGCGGTATGAACACTGATGTTAAGCTCCTTTGCTATTTGATGATTATTTAATCCTTTGGATAAAAATTTTAATACTTCTTTTTCACGGCTTGATAAAATATCCTCTGATACAAAAAATTCATTTTTATCAGATTGAATAATATTCTTAAAACAAGATTTTTTAATATAAATTTCAGCTAAACAATCTTCACGATAAATAGATTGCTCTTTGTAGTCTTCAATATTTGTATCATCAATAAGAACAATTTTTATATTTGCACCGCTGATATGCATTATTTTTTCCTCATAAATATAATCTATCTTAAGAGGATAATAACACATCACAAGCAATATAGCGCTAACATATTTTCCAATTTATCAAAAAGGTGTAAATTTTTATTAAATTCATAGCGTTTTAGACTACTTTTTTATAAAAAATTT
>CANQZO010000217.1 GCA_947628355.1 Candidatus Gastranaerophilales bacterium
GGGGTAGAATGATTATTTCTTTCTTAATAAATCAAATTCAACTAAACATAAACTTAGTTTAGCTATAGTTATCTGATTAAATTTTTTACAATAAAAAATACCCCTGACAGTGTCTTGGAATTTCCTTTTTCTCGGGCAAGTGCTTCACTGCGCATACGCTGTCATTCAGCTTGCCCTCACTTATTCGAACTTGTTAGCTTCGCTAACTTCGTTCTACGGAAATTCCGCTCGAACTTATTACAAAACTTCGTTTTGTTACGTTCTCATCGTGCAGATTAAAATATTAAACATAAAAAATACCCCTGACATCGTCTTGGAATTTCCTCTTTCTCGGGCAAGTGCTTCACTTCGCATTTGCTGTCGTTCAGCTTGCCCTCACTTTTTCGAACTTGTTAGCTTCGCTAACTTCGTTCTACGGAAATTCCGCTCGAACTTACTACAAAACTTCGTTTTGTTACGTTCTCATCGTGCAGATTAAAATATTAAACATAAAAAATACCCCTGACACGATTCGAACGTGCGACGCCTTCCTTAGGACGGAAGCGCTCTATCCAGCTGAGCTACAGAGGCATATTTTTATTATACTACAAAGATTATTAATTGAAAAAATTTTGCTTGCATATTAGTATTTTTTTATGGCAACGGAAAAAGACTTAACACAAGGAAATTTGGTAACAACATTATTAATGTTTGCACTGCCTTATGTGGGGGCAAACTTTTTGCAGGCATTATACGGGGCTGCCGATTTGATAATTGTAGGAAAATTTTGTGATAGTTCTGTTATTTCCGCTGTTGCAACGGGTTCACAATTATTGCAGACTTTGATTTTCTTTATAACGGGACTGACCGTCAGCGCAACAGTTCTCATCGGCAGGGCATTCGGGGCTAAGGAATACGCCAATATTATAAAAATTATTAACACAATGACTGTTTGTTTTATAGCTGCAGCAATATTTTTAAGCACTCTAATCATTGCTTTTGATAATCCGCTGTTAAAGGTTTTGCAAACTCCAATGGAGGCATTTCAGTCCACTAAAGATTATGTCTTTGTCTGTGCATTGGGATTGGTATTTATATTTGCTTATAACGCGATAAGTGCAGTATTAAGAGGGCTTGGAAACTCTATTATGCCTATGTATTTTGTTGCGGTTTCCTGTTTTATGAATATTATTCTTGATATATATTTGGTCGGAAGACTCCACATGGGCGCTCAAGGTGCAGCGATTGCAACAGTAATTTCGCAAGCTGCAAGCGTTATTGCAGGACTTATTTATTTAAGAAAAGGTGATTTTGTTTTTAAGTTTAAGTTTACGGGTATAAAGTTTGATATTGAAACGGCAAAAGAGTTATTTAAAATAGGGCTTCCGCTTTCTCTGCAAGATACTTTAATTCCTTTATCCTTTCTATTTTTATTTTCGCTCGCAAACTCAATGGGAGTATCAGCATCCGCAGCATACGGCTCTGTTATAAGATTAAATGCCTTTATGATGCTTCCCGCAGGCTCATTTGCCATGGCACTTACCGCATTAACCGCTCAAAATCTCGGCGCAGGGAATATGAAAAGAAGTGTAAATGCCTTAAAACTCTCAATTTTGTTTGCATTTTCTTTCGGGCTTGTATTCTTCTTGTGGCAGCAAATCGCACCATACAGCGCCATTGCCATATTCTCCACCGATGAAAATGTATTGCATGAGGGTGCAAGATACTTAAAATCATTCAGCTTTGATTATTTAATTGTGCCTTTTGTATTTTGCTTAAACGGATTTTTCTTCGGCTGCGGAAGAACTGTTTTCGCTGCAGCAAACGCAATATTTTCGGCGTTCGCTGTCAGAATACCTTTAGCATTCATTCTTTGCAAAACAATACCAAACGCAACATTATTTCATCTCGGCATAGCTCCACCAAGCGCCTCAATTGTTACAACCTCCTCTGCTTTAATTTATTTGATTTATCTTGCAAGAAACAATAAATTATATTCTCACAAGTAAAATTTTATAATATCTTAATATCATTTTGAGCTTGAATAAGTTATTATATAAAAAAGTAAGAGATAGTTAAGGATAATCAGATATGTGCGGAATAGTAGGCTACGTCGGTAAAAGAGATGTCGTTGACGTTATTTTTAAAGGACTTACTAATCTTGAATACAGAGGTTATGACTCGGCAGGCATGGCTTTGCAAGACTGTGGAGAATTAAGGATATATAAAACTTTAGGAAAACTCATTAATTTAAAAAATGAGCTTGAAGAAAAAAAATCGGAATTAAAACACCCGACTTCAGGAATCGGACATATCCGCTGGGCAACACACGGTTCTCCGTCATTAGTAAACGCTCACCCTCACACATGCAGCTGCGGCAGACTTGTTGTTGTTCATAACGGAATAATTGAAAATTACAAGGAACTGCGTGAACAGCTTATAAAAAAAGGATGTAATTTCAGGTCGCAAACTGATACGGAAACAATTGCACACCTTGTTGCTGATGAATACGCTAAAGCAAAAGATTTGGAAACTGCCGTAAGAAATTCGGTTAAACAGCTTCAAGGCGCTTATGCTATTTGCGTTATGCACAAAGATGTTCCAAACTTAATAGTAGGAGCAAGAAAACATGCCCCAATGCTTGTCGGTATCGGTGAGGATGAAAACTTTATTGCGAGTGATACTCCCGCAATTATTGAATACACGAAGAAAACAATTTATTTGGAAGATAATGAAATTGCAATTGTAACAAAGGATAGCGTAAAAATCACCGATATAAACGGAAATAAGGTAAATAAAAAAATCGAAATGCTGCCGTGGGAACCCGTTGCATTGAGCAAACTCGGATATAAGCACTTTATGCTTAAAGAAATCAACGAACAACCCGACGTTATAAGAAATGTCTTAAACGGTAAACTTTACGATATAGACGCTCCCGTTAATTTAAGCGAAGTAAAAATTGATAAAGAAACTTTGAAAAAACTAAATAAAATTCAAATTATTGCTTGCGGAACATCGCTGCACGCAGCAATTGTAGGAAAATATTTAATAGAAGATTTTGCGGGAATTTCGGTTGAAGTAGAAGCCTCAAGCGAATATATATACAGAAAAACCACGACAGACTCATCTACACTTGTAATAGGAGTATCGCAATCGGGAGAAACTGCAGATACCATTACCGCAATAAGACAGGCAAAAGATAAAAATTCTCATATATTAATAATTACAAACCGCCCCGATTCAAACATGGCAAGACTTGCTGACAGCTTAATCCCCGTTAATGCAGGTATTGAAGTCAGCGTTGCCGCCACTAAATCATACAGTGCACAGCTGATATCTTTCTATCTGCTTG
>CANQZO010000218.1 GCA_947628355.1 Candidatus Gastranaerophilales bacterium
AAGCATTTCCGCCCAATATAAAGTTAGTTAAAGACCCCACACCCGGAATTGGAGTAAGCGCCCATTTTATCGGATATACTACTAATGATAAATTTAACCCGCGTTTTTTATAAAATCCTTTAATTTTAGCACTGTCTATACCTGCAATATGATAATTGTCTATTACAATCGCAGCGGGTATTCCGTTCATTCCCCTGCTCAAATAGCTGTCTACAGCCGCATCAACAATACTGCCTTGTTTTAAAATAACTTCTCCGTTATATTTTACATTTTGTCTTACTTTGAATGTTAAAGGCTGATTATCATATATTCCGTCTTTTTTTGTTGTAATTTTTTCGGTTATTTTTAGTTTTATCGGAATACAGTTAAAACTTTCGTAATTATAATTTAAGTTGGTAAGCGGTTTTGCGGGATTAACATCTTTTAAAAGTTCATCCATAACTTCATCCTGCACTATCGCAAAACAATGATTTCCCAATAATAAAAAAGCAAGTAAAACTATTAATCTATTCATAATCAACTGCCTTTTTTGACCCCGATTTAACTTTTTCCATTAGTTTTTTTCTGTTTTCAAGCGAAGTTAACAGAAAATTTTGATATGATTCATTTTCCAAATATTCGTTATGTTTCAAATAATAAGGATATTTTGTGTAAATATACTCGTAAACGTGAGCAAGCCTTTTGGATGTTAAATTTGTTCTGCCGAACCTGTCAAAACGCTTTTGCGGATAGGCTTTATTCATATACGTAATTAACGCAAGCGGATTATAACCTGCTTTTACCATAAAGTCTACGGCTCTTTTATCAAAATAAATTTCATACTTTTTAGGTGCGCACTTAATTTGAACGGATGAAACCATACCGCGCCAAACTCCCGTGTATGATTCTGCGGTTTTACATATTTCACGGGCTAAAAATGCCGCTATCTCATCATCATCCGAAGCAAATTGAATTGATTTATCATAGGCGATAATTTGCCGTTTCGTAAGCCCGGGCTCTAAGTTTAATTTACTGTTTTTGCTGTTATATACAAAAATCATTCTTACATCTATTTTATTGGCATTTAATAATCTTAAACCAATATCGCTTATACGTTTTTGTATATACATATCATTAATTATTTCGGCGGAAGAAACCTCTTGTGCCGATACAGTATTTACTGTTCCGTAAATTAATATAAACAGCGCAAAAATAAATCCTAATATCTTTTTCATACTTATTTCCCGTTTAATTATCCGACTATTATTATAACTAAAACGGACTGCTTTTAACAGTCCGTTTACAATTTATATTTTAATAAGTAAAAATGAAGTATCTTTCAGCGCTTTAATTGAATGCAGGGTATCTTTTTCAAACAAGAACAACTGTCCTTTTTTTAGTTTATATTTTCTTCCGTTTTCATCATCTTCGTCGGGCAAATCACATCCGCATGCCTGGCAGGCACAATTTGAATCTTGAGGGAAATTTATCTCCAGTTCTCCGTCTATAATGAAGATTGTAACATTTGTATGCGCCATGTGAGGCTCAAGCTCCTGATGTTTTTTTAACGCAACAAGTTTTAAATGAGCGCCGTTATTCTCCATTAAATCTACCATTTCTTTGTCAGCCTCTTTTAAATCAATTAAATCCTCCACTTCGAGAGTTTTATAAAGCATAGTTAATCTCCTTTCCTATAAACAGGTCCGCACTCATGCCCCGACACTTAATCGGTGTATGAATGCTCACTTTTTAACATTATTTGTTAATTTTAATTTATTTTCTATGGTATTTCATTGCCGAAAAGTTTATAATTCGGATATGGATGAAATTATTAAAAGCAAACAATTTAATATACTGAAATGGATTTTCATTGCCGTCAGCGTAATATACATTGTATATGCAACGGTTACAATGCGCGGAATGTATGAAGACGGCGGGTTTTACATGATGATGCAGCTTGAAAACATGGCAAATCATAATTTAGCATTAACTTTTGACCCTCATCATCCAAGATTTTTTATGCTCGCAATCCCGCAGTTATTTACTACTTTCTGCTATGAAATATTATTTATTCACGGTAAAAAATCCCTAATGATGATTTATACCTTTGCGCAGTTTACATTTCCTTTTTTGGCGCTTATTTGGAACTATAAACTGTCAAAGCGTACAAAAAGATTTGACATATTTTTCTGGTCTTTATTTATATACGGAGCCGTAAATATAACATTTTCAATATTCTCTGTAGTAGAAAGCCTGCTTGGCGCTATGCTCTGCTTTATTTTATGGAATTATCTTGCAGGTGAAATCGAGTATACAAAAAAAGATATCTTCGCAATTATATTCCTTATAACAATGATGTTTGCTTCTTATGAATATATTGCGGTTTTAGGCATAATCTTTTTCATAGCATCTTTTTACTATGCTTTAAAAAATGACGACGAGAAAACTCAGTTAATCAAAACCATTATAGGCTGGGGCTCATTATTGGCAGCCATTTTTAATATTGTTTATATGATTAAAGTTCCGGGTGAAAGCGGTGAAATCTTAAGATTTTTAAAAGAAGCTCACGATTTTATTCCATACTGCCTTAATATGAATTTGTTAATTTCAGTTGTAACGGTTATCTTACATATTATATTCGCATTTAAAAAGGAACAAATCAGTTTAAAAACCATAACTTTAATATCATTAATATATGTATATTTATTAATAAGATTACATAACACCCCTTTAATGTCAGTATATCCGATGTGGGAACAGCATTTTAGGACAATTCCATGTTATCTTATGCCAATAGTGTTCCTAATAATGTATTTAACCGACAGGTTTGGCGGGGTTAAAAATCCAAATAAGTATTTGAATTTAATTTGCATAGTTTTATTATGCTCCATTTCGCAAACAATATGGCAAAATGAAAATACTTATTGGTGGGATAACAACATAAAATATATGCGCTCAGAGTTAAACAAAGTTGACAATTTACTCTACATTCCCTCGGAACACGAAGAAATATCAAGTTTTAATAATGATAAACTGCGAAGATATATTTGGCACGGTATATATGCCCCGACAAGTATTTTATTTTCCGATAATTATGAGCAAAAAACTCTGCTTATGAATTACGATGAAAACCAAGACGAAGGGAATTTGAATTTTAGAGAATGGCTTTATATCCCTACAAATATGGAAAATAAAATGGCAATTCCTTACGGCGGATTTATAAGTATAAAAAATGAATTTTGGGATTTAACTTCCTGCGCTAAAGCACTTGATAAATATAATAAAGAACATCAAATCCAAACAAGAGAAAATCTGATATAATAAAAATATGAAAGAAACAGTAAAAAA
>CANQZO010000219.1 GCA_947628355.1 Candidatus Gastranaerophilales bacterium
ATTTTGTTGTTTTCCCAACTCCCGGGCGTCCTAAAAATAATATGCTTTTATTTTGAAGTACAAAATCTTTTATACACGCAATAGTCCCTGTTACTACACGGCCTATTCTGCAGGTTAATCCGACTACTTTACCCTGTCTGTTCTTTATTGCACTTATTCTGTGCAGCGTTCCTGCAATTCCCGAGCGGTTGTCATTTGTAAACGGCTGAATTCTTGATGTGATATATATTATGTCATCTTCGGTGATAATATCACTGCCGATAAAATCTGTCCTTTTGTCCGAATAACGTATTTCCCCAACCCTGCCTAAGTCAAGCACCAATTCAATGGCATCATCCAAATTGTACGGCTTTAGTGCTTCTACAATCTTTGGCGGTAAAATTTCAATTAACCTTCTCAGGTCATTGTGAAATTGTATCTTATCCATATGTCCCTTTCGCTAAACTACGCGCTCAGGTGATTTTTACTTGTACCAATTACGGAATTTTCTTATTTTTTTACTCCTGTAATCGGGGCTGCCTACACTTATATTATACCACTTTTTATAAACTTTTCCACATTATATTACTATATTTGTAGTAATTTTACATAAGTTTATATCCTTCTTATTTACAACGGTTAACATTTCTTAATAACACCTTTTGATTTTCAATAAAAATATGTATAAATAATCTTATGATTGATAATTATTTTAAATATTTAATATTTTTAAACAATAAGCTTCAAGGTTTCTTTCAGAAACAAAAACCTTATATAAAATGTTTTAAGGGCTGCGATAAATGCTGCAAAAATGCCGAATTCCCTTATTCAAAAATGGAGTTTAAGTACCTTTTGTGCGGATTTCTCAGTTTAGATAAAGAAATTCAGGATAAAATCGAATATAATATATCAAAAACGGTAGAAGCCAAAAAGAAATTTAAAGGAACAAAATTTTTATATGATTGTCCTTTTTTAATTGACGGATGCTGCAGTGTATATAAGTTCAGAGGGATTGTATGCCGAACTTTCGGTTTAATAACCAACGTTAAAGACGGCAAATCCAAAATCCCCTTTTGTGCCTATCACGGACTTAATTATTCAAATGTACTTGATAAGGAAAAATCCATACTTTCCTCCGAAATATTTAAAACGCTTAATATTGACATAGAGCCTTTGGGGTTTAATATTTCTTATGATTCTTTAACGAATGAATATTATGAGAAAAAATTTAATTTTAAATTCGGTGAAAAACTCCCGTTAATTGACTGGTTTTTAGAGGATAATAAAGAAAAAAAAGAGTTAAATTAATAATTTAACTCTTTTTATTTATCTGTCTTCTTTGCCGTTAAGCGTTTGCACCGGCTTTAGAAATAATTTCTTCCTGAACATTAGAAGGAACTTGTTCATACTTCAGGAATTCCATAGAGAAGGTTCCTCTTCCCTGCGTGTTTGAACGTAAGTCGGTAGCATAACCGAACATATTACCTAAAGGCACCGTACATCTGATAATTACGTTACCCGTATTGCCTATAGGCTCCTGACCTTCAACTCTTCCTCTTCTTCTTGAAATGTCACCGATGATTGTACCTGTATATTCATCAGGAATTTCAATTTCAACTTTCATCATAGGTTCTAATATACAAGGTCTTGCTTTTTTACATCCGTCTTTAATAGCCATAGAGCCTGCAATCTTGAATGCCATTTCAGATGAGTCGACTTCGTGGTAAGAACCGTCATAAAGTTCAACTTTAACATCAATCATCGGATATCCTGCTAAGATACCGCCTTCAAGTGCTTCTTCCATACCTTTTCTTGCAGGTTCAATGTATTCTTTAGGAATAGCACCGCCGACGATTTTGTTTTCAAATACAAAGCCCTCATTTTCACCTGCGGGTGCAATTCTGATTTTAACGTGTCCGTATTGACCTTTACCGCCGGACTGACGAATAAATTTAGAATCTTGATCAGCTGTTCCTAAGATTGTTTCACGGTATGCAACCTGCGGTTTACCAACGTTAGCGTCAACTTTAAATTCTCTTAACAGACGGTCAACGATAATATCTAAGTGAAGTTCGCCCATACCTGATATAATTGTTTGTCCTGTTTCTGTATCAGATTTAACTCTGAATGACGGGTCTTCTTCAGCAAGTTTTTGAAGCGCGATACCCATTTTATCCTGGTCTGCTTTTGTTTTTGGTTCAATAGCTACCGAAATTACAGGATCGGGGAATTCCATTTTTTCTAAGATAATCGGTGCATTTTCATCGCATAATGTATCACCTGTTGTTGTGTCTTTTAAACCTACTGCCGCGCAAATGTCGCCTGCATAAACTTCTGTTATTTCGTTTCTCTGGTCAGCGTACATTTGTACTAAACGTGATATACGTTCTTTATTTCCGTTTGTAGCGTTTAATACATAAGAACCTGCGGTTAATTTACCCGAATATACTCTTAAGAATGTAAGACGTCCTACATAAGGGTCTGTCATAATCTTAAATGCTAATGCAGAGAAAGGTTCATCTTCCGATGAATGTCTTGCAACTTTTGTTCCGTCTTCAAGTTCACCTTCTATAGCTTTTACATCTACAGGTGACGGCATATAATCCATAACGGCGTCAAGTAATAATTGAACACCTTTATTTTTGAACGCTGTTCCGCATGTTACGGGAACAATTTTGTTTTCGCAAACAGCTTTTCTTAAGACTTTTTTAAGTTCTTCAACGGTCGGTTCTTCGCCTTCCATAAACTTCATCATTAAATCGTCATCAAATTCAGAAATAGCTTCAACTAATGCAGCATGGTATTCTTGAGCTTTTTCAAGCATATCAGCCGGTATAGCTTCTTCTTTTATATCGGTTCCTAAGTCATTTGTATAGATTTCGGCTTTCATGTTCATAAGGTCAATTAGACCTGTGAATTTATCTTCTGCACCGATAGGAAGTTGAATAGGTACTGCGTTTGCGTTTAATCTGTTTTTAATTTGGTCAACAACGCGGTAGAAGTTAGCACCTGTTCTGTCCATTTTGTTAACAAATACCATTCTCGGTACTTCATATCTGTTAGCTTGTCTCCAAACTGTTTCTGATTGCGATTGAACGCCGCCTACTGCGCAGAATACGGCAACAACACCGTCTAATACACGCAATGAACGCTCAACTTCAATTGTGAAGTCAACGTGTCCGGGGGTGTCTATGATGTTAAACTGGTGATTTTTCCACATTGCAGTAACTGCTGCGGATTGGATTGTAATTCCTCTTTCTCTTTCTTGATCCATAAAGTCGGTTACGGCAGCACCATCGTGTACTT
>CANQZO010000220.1 GCA_947628355.1 Candidatus Gastranaerophilales bacterium
ATTTACCAAGCTGCGGAGCTTACGACCTGTTTATTAACAGACCCGATTTATTTGTTCAAAATGATGACGGAACCCCTTATGTCCCTGCAGATTGGTTTGACGTAAGATTGTTTAATATTGAAAACAGCCCGAGGCTGTTAAATTCCGATATATATGCGCTCCATAAATTTTTTGTAAGTTATATGATATATATCGGAGCTGACGGAATAAGAGCAGATGTCGCTACAATAAAACCTTATATATTCTGGAAAGAATTGATTAAATTTGCACGTGAAAAAAATCCTGACTTTTTCTTTCTTGCTGAAGCATCTGAAAGCTGGACAAAACCGGCCTCCGATAAAGGTTATTTTACGGATTATAAAAAATTACTGGAAGCAGGCTTTGACGGATATTACGGTAATTTTTTTGAGCTTAAAAACTGGAATACAATGGATAAACTCACAGAAAGTGTTATATCAAGGCAAAATATACTAAAAAGATATCCCGAAAAAAAATCCGTAATCGGCAGTTTTGAAACCCATGACGTTGTAAGCCCGCTGTTAACCGGCGGTGAAAATTTTTCTAAAATTATTATATGGCTTAATGCAACACTGCCTTTAAACCCCTATTACGTTGACGGATTTTTGCAAGCAGACGACTATATTTATGATTATTCAAACAAAAAAGCATCTGAAACCTATACGGATGACGAATATTACTACGTTCACCAAGGGCAGATTGATATTTTTAATTTTTCACGCAAGCCGGGCGGAGACACAAATATTTTAACAGACGAACAAAAACTTGCAATGGACTTAAGAAGCAAATTCAATGATGTTATTACGCAGGGTAAATTTATTCCGTTAAATTCAGATAACAACAAAATATTTGCATATCAGCGCATGCTTAATAAAAAATCTGTAGTTGTAATTATTAACAGAAATTTAGTTAACAGTGAAAATGTTAATGTAAATATCAAAAATATAAAAATAAAATCTAAAATTAATTTTATAAAACAGGATACCGGCTCACAACTTAATAAATCCAAATATACAGGCAAAATGAAACCTGCTTCCATAGTCGTATTTACTATAGAATAATTTAAAAATTTAAATCATTTAAGGGATTTTCATATAAACTTTTGTTAAAACTATTGCCAAAACTTGAAATATAAGTATAATATTTCTTGTAATACAAGAGGAGGTTCTTATGAACAAAGAAGAATTAGTAAAAGAAGTTGCTAAAAAAGCAAAAGTTTCACAAAAAGCAGCAGCAGATGTTTTAAGTGCTACAATTGACACAGTACAAAAAACAGTTGCTAAAGGTAAGAAAGTTACTTTAGTTGGTTTTGGTACATTTGAAGCTAGAAAAAGAAAAGCTAGAACAGGTCGTAACCCTCAAACAGGCGCAGCTATTAAAATCGCTGCAAAAACAGTTCCTGCTTTCTCAGCTGGTAAAAAATTCAAAGATGCTGTTAAATAGTTAATTACTGTTTACATAAAAAAAACGCTTGAGAAATCAAGCGTTTTTTTATTATCTTTTTTTCAATTTAAAGCATGATTACAGTTCGGACATGTCATGGCAGTTACTTTTACTTTTGAATTACAATAAGGACAAACCTTATATACTTCTCCCATTTGAGGTGTGTAATTTTTCTCTGATTGTTCCTTTTTATCCGCAATTATCCTGTATATTAAATTTGCATAATATCCTATGATTAAGATTACGGCAATTCCGACAATTAACCACCACAATTCTTTTACAAGAAAAAGTATTAATAAGAATATTAATATACTTGTTATACAGCCTGTAAATTCAAATCTATACATTTTTTACCTCAATTTTATCTTTTTTCGGAAGTGTTACAGACGGAGGCTGAATATATAACGGTTTTACCATTGCCCAGTTACAATCCGAACTTACGGCTTCTTTTTCAGTAATTTCAATTAAATTACATGCCAAATTTTCGTCAGATTTTTCATAATTATATGACTGTATTGAAAATTCGTTTAAATATTCAGAAATTGAATTATCCGATATTATAAAATCATCATTTTTTATATTTTTAATAATATCCTCTTTTAAAATTAAAGATGGTTCTACTATTGTATCATCACCTTGAAATACGGCGAAATATACTTTATTTTTTCTTGCATCAAGTATTGTTATTGTTCTTTTATCTGTCTTATTTAATTTTGACAATATTCTTAAAGAATTTACCGCACAGAGTTTTATATTATACTGCTGAGCCAAGACTCTTGCAATTGTAAGTCCGGCTCTAATACCGGTAAAACTGCCCGGCCCGATGTTTACCCCAAGTACATCTATATCTTTTATTAATATATTATTTTCTTTTAAAATATCTCTTAACTTCGGGATTAAATATGCACTGTGGTAATTTTTATCATCACTTTCAATAATATCGGTTAGCAGTGTTTTATTATCTTTTTTTAACGCTATATATGTTTTATTAAAACATGTATCAAAAACTAAAATTAGCATTTTATAACCTTTTTAATATACTTTCACTTTTTTTGCCTGAGGCGCTTAAATTAAATTGTCTTTTATTTTCATCAATGTAATTAATATTAATTTCAATTTTATCAAACGGGAGCGTTATATCAGAAAATTCAGCCCATTCAACAAACGTAAGTATTTTCCCCTCACTGTATTCTTCAAGCTCATTTGATATAGTCGAAACTCCCTCTTTTTCCAAACGATATAAATCAAAATGATACACGGGGAGTATCCCGCTTTTATATTCATTTAAAATAACAAAACTTGGACTTGTAACTTTTTCTTTAATGCCAAGGTATTTACAAACAAATCTCGTAAAAGCAGTTTTCCCTGCACCTACATCACCGTATAAGCATACAAAAGCACCGGTATTTTTAACGGCATCAGCAAATTTTTCAGCCAATTTTTCAGTTTGCTCCAAACTGTTACACTCAACAACAGAAGACATTAGAATATATCTCCGACTCCAAACGAGAACGCACCTTTTTTGTTTCCGTTTCCGACATTTGTAAACGGAATACCGTAATCTATAGATAAAGGACCTACACCCGGAATAAATAACTTAATTCCGACACCGCCCGCAATACCGTATTCTGGTCTGTTATACAAAGTATTTGTTATACTTCCGTTAAATAATTGACCTGCATCGACAAACATTGAAAATTTAATATTATCAAGGAATTGAGCTTTATCAATTCTGTCAAGGAAGAAGAACGGAGTTGTTAATTCCGCACTGCCCATCATAAAGCCTTCACCTGTACCGATTGTACTCATTCTGTAACCTC
>CANQZO010000221.1 GCA_947628355.1 Candidatus Gastranaerophilales bacterium
TTTGTGTGTAATATGTGTGTAATGATGTGTAGTTTTTTATAAATTTACTGCGTTTTACCAAATTTACACATTTGGCTGAAATGCAATGACAGTATAAAAAAATAGAACTTTATCAAAAATTTTCCGCTCACTTACAAGGAGGATGTCAGGAGTTCAAGTCTCAGCCGGGCTTAAGAAATTCTACGATTTCGGCTTGAATTTTAACTAAAACTGCGCATACTTCACTCGTAATGTTCGCAATTGCTCACAAACGATTGAAGCATTAACACCCACCATATTTAAAGAGGTTTAAAGTCTCTTTTTTTATTTATTTTTATGTTCTCTTAAAACAGCAAGAGCCTCGCAGTATATCTCCATATCAAGATTTAACTCTTTTGCGCGGGCTTCCATGTATGCAATTTGCTCATATATTTGAGGCGTAAATTCGGGCTGATGAGTATTATACCAATCTTGTTCAACGCTTAAGCTGACAGCTTTTACTCCGTTTTTTACAACCTCGTCAAACCATTTATTTATTTCTTCATAATTGTCGTTTACGTTAGGGTAAAGAATAAATTTTACTTTTAAAAGATTAGGTTCTTTTTGCGTTTTCGCGTATTTACGGATGTTTTCCCAAACTTTTTTATATTTTTTAACTCCCTTGATTTTTTCATAAGTTTCTCTGCAGCCTGCGTCAGTTGAGATAACAAGGCTTATAGCCCCCAATTTTAACCCTTTTTCAATGCTTTTTGAATATTTAATCCCCGATGAGTTAATTCTTATATTTTTACAGCCTTTTTCTAAAAAAAGGTCAATAAGTTTATCGAAATCCTTTAAAATGGTGGGTTCGCCGCCGCCAAAGATTATGCAGGACTCATTCGTCTTTTTTATGATATCTTTTTTAAACATATCTTTAATTATCGGGTAAAGAGGATATTCTTTGTATGAATTAAAGGCTTTTTTATTGTCTTTAGTGTAGCAGTATGTGCAGTTGCAGTTGCATTTAGTCCAGTGGTTAAGAGTAAAATGATTTATATAATTTTCTTCATCCCAGTCTTTTTCCTGCAGATAAATGCAGTCTTTGCAGGCTTCAAGGTACTTACCCTGTTTATGCATTGATTTTAATTCATCTTTAATTTTAAAGATTTCATTCCAATCAATAAGTTCACCGTGGTAATTTTCACGGATTGTTGTTTGATATTCCGTTTCGCGTCCTTGAAGATAACCGTAGCAACATATTCTAAGGTTATCCGTGCGGAATTCTATACCTCTATTTACCCATTGACAGCTTTTATAGTGCATTCTTTTGCCCCTTATAAAAACATTTTATAATATTAAATTTTTAAGGCAAGGTTTAATAATTTAGTTTATAATTAAAATCTTCAAGTAATTTTTTATTAATTAAGTCTTTGTCATAAGGGTAAATGCCGTCGCCTTGGTCTTCCCAAACACTATGACCGCTGTGTCCTTGCCAAGGATGATTATAATATTTTAATTTGTCTTCTTTTGCTAAAAGCGGGTCTGTGAAATCATATTTTGAATGGAATACTTCTTCAAACCAGAAACAAGCTACATCACCGCCGTCAATATAGTTTCCGAAATGTGATTTTAATGTTTTTGTTTTTTCAATATCTAACATACAGCAAAATTCATTAATTCGGCACAATCTTTCATAATCCCTTGTAAATAAACGTAATTCAGTACATTCGCGCCTTTTTGTTTTAGGATATATTGGTGAGGGATATATTTTGTTTAATATTTTCTCGGGAGAACAAATGTTATTATGGGGACAACGACCGCATCCGGCAAAATCTCCTACAGCAATTAAATTATTATTAGTATTAAAAGTTTCCCAATATTTTTTTATAATATTTCCGTTAAATAAAATATCGTCATGTAAAATAAATAATTTTTTGGCTTTAGTATGATTAATAGCCCACTGATAGCGGATATCATCTTCGGTTGTAAGACCAAAAGTAAATAATGCTCTAATATATCTTTTAAAATCTTTAGGCAGATAATCTTTAATATAAGGAGGTATGGGCCAAGTTAAAACGGTTCTTCCGGGTTTGAATTTCTTTTTATTTACTCTGACTTTAATGTTAATAGGTGCCATTGCCTTGATAAAAGCAGGGTCTTTGTAATGTTTAACCGTATCTTCTCCTGATAAATCATCATCTATCCATATGGTATCTAAATAGAAGTCCTGATACCCCCCCCCATCAAGATTTAGTGATTTTTTTAAACTAAGCAAAGAGTATATCAGTGATTCCGGCTTTTTATATGATTGTATTGCGGCATCTATTTGTTCCATTTTTCTCCTCGTTTCTTAGTTAAGTATATTTAATATAAATTGGATAGTCAATATAAAAATCTTATTTAAAAATTGCAAAAAATATTGTATAATCGGATATTCAAGAAAGGAGAACCGTATGTGGAAAAGTGAAGTTGATATTAACTCAGTTGTTGAGTTAAGAGTAAAGCCGAATGTATATTTCGGGTTTGGTGCAATAAATAAAATGGAAGATATTGCCAAAGATATGAAATTAAAAGGGCTTGATAAAGTGCTTGTAGTTTCGGGCAGAAATGCTTATAAATCTTCGGGAGCTTGGGAAGTTATTGAAAAAGCGTTTAAAAATAACGGAATTTTATACGTAAATTATGCGGAAGTTACACCTAATCCGACGGTTGATGCAGTAGATACTGCAGCGAAACTGGGGCGTGAATTTGGTGCTAAAGCAGTAATGGGTATTGGAGGAGGTTCTCCGATTGACGCAGCTAAAACAGCAGCTATTTTACTGGCTAATAACGGTGTTAGTGCGCGTGAAGTTATGGAATTTAAGTTTATTCCGTCAAAAGCCGTTCCTATTGTGGCAATAAATTTGACTCACGGTACGGGAACGGAAACAAACAGATTTGCGGTTGTTACTATTCCGGAAACACAGTATAAACCTGCAATAGCTTATGATTGCATATATCCGTCATATTCAATAGATGATCCTGCTTTGATGATGAATTTATCACCGGAGCAGACAATTTATGTATCAATAGATGCGGTAAATCACTCGGTGGAAGCAGCTACATCAAAAGTTGCTTCGCCTTTATCCATATCAACGGCAAAAGAATGTATTGAACTTGTAGGAAAATATCTGCCGAGGATTAACACTAATCCTAATGACAAAGAGGCAAGATATTTCTTGCTATATGCGTCAATACTGGGCGGTGTAAGTTTTGATAACGGTTTGTTACACTTTACACACGCACTTGAACAC
>CANQZO010000222.1 GCA_947628355.1 Candidatus Gastranaerophilales bacterium
CGCAAGAGTAGCAACAGCCTCGCCAAAAACTTTATGATTTGATAACTTTCCCCGCCTGTAATCATCATTATCCATGCAGGGTAAATCATCATGAATAAGACTCTGGCAATGGAGCATTTCTATTGCACAAGCAGCCGGTAATATATTTTCTGCCGGAGCTCCGAAAATACGCGCCGCTTCAATTGCCATAACGGGTCTTAACCTTTTTCCGCCCGCGAGCAATGAATAACGCATGGATTCATATATACTCTCGGGATATACAACTTCAATGTATTTATCTAAACACTCATCAACAATTTTTCTATACTCGTTAAATTTATTTTTTATATCCGTATCCATTTTAATCTTCCGCTGTAATATTTTGATTGATAGTTTTCCTCGATAAACTTCTTTTTTTGTGTGAAATTTTAGTTATCGTTTTATTTTTATTATACTTAACTTTTGCTTCTTTTTTAACGGAAATTTTAGAAATTTTTTCCTGATATTCTTTAGCTTCATCAACAAACTTTTTATAACTGTCAAACCTGCTCGGTTTCATACTTTTAATAACACTTTTTGCGCAGCATCCGTCTTCTGATATATGCAGACAGTTTTTGTATTTGCATTCTTTTTTTATACCGCTGAATTCAACAAACAACTTTTGAACCTCAACGGGAAGCAGAAAATCAAATTTTAAATGAGAAAACCCGGGAGTATCAACAATATAAGACTCGTCAAATAATTTTATTAACTCGCAATGACGCGTAGTATGCACACCCCTTTTTGTTTTTTCACTAACGGGCAGAGTCCGAAGAATTTTGTCATTTAACACTGCGTTAATTAAAGAAGATTTACCAACCCCCGACGCACCGCAAAGCATTGATGTATTATACTTTAAAACAGGCTTTAACTCATCTATTCCCGTCTTTTTTAATGCCGAAGTAAAAATAATATCGTAACCCAAAGGCGCATATATATTTGTTACTTCATCTTTTAAATCATCGGTATCATCAATATCTTCTTTATTAAAACATAAAACGGGTTTTATTTTATGGTACTCACAGTGAGCAATATATCTGTTCAGCTGTTCAAAATTCAAATCGGGTTCTTTAAGCGCCGAAACTATTATTACTTGACTTACATTTGCCGCTTTCGGTCTTGTAATTAGAACAGAGCGGTTTATTGTTTTTGAAATAAAAGCCTGCATTGAATTTTTATCGAACTGTTCAAGCTGAACAAAATCACCTGTATAAACTTCCTCTTTTTGCTTTTTCAAAACAGATTTAATTTTGCATTCAGCAATCCCAAAATCTGTTTCAACATAATAAAAATCTGAAAATATCTTAATAACACGCCCGTTCATAGAAATTATTATACATTAAAATAAATTATAAGTTTAATTTCTTTGCAAGCAGAGGAACAATTATCTCCCATGCTTTAGCATTTGGATGTTGTCCGTCAATCAGTTTATATTCGGCTTTAGAAAAATCAATCTTTGATAAATCAGTCAAATATATAATACTAATCCCGTCCGCTTCTAATTCTTTTTGAATTGGTTTTATATAATTATCACCATCATATACGAAAACAATAAATTTAGCATGAGGAAAAAGCTGTTTAATTAGTTTGTGACTCTGAGTAAAATGTAAAATCGTAAATTGTTTTACATCATTGTTATATTCATTTACCATTCTATATACTTTATCAAAATATAATTTTCTTAAAATATAAGAATGATAATAAAAATTATCAAAATTAGATTTTTCGACTAAGGAATTTGATTTTTTATCATACTTATAAAACATATATTTATCGTCAAAAAATGCACATTTTACATAATTTCTTCTGACATGGTCGGCAATAAAAGTATAAATAACATACTCAACATCGCCGTAATTGCATAAAGTTGATTTTAAATTAAAGCATAAAGAATTTTTCAAATCAGATAAACGCAGCTGGTAAAGCATACCTGCAGGTCCCCAGCCGGAAAAACCTCTGTTTAAAACAAGCCTGTTTGTATAATGTTGAAGTCTGTATGAAAAAGTATCAAACTCATTAAGCCATGCTCCGTATGTAAAGGAACAGCCGAAAAGTAAAATTGTTCCTTTGTTCTCAGTGGTGTGTGCGGGGGGGGGTAATTGCGACATCCTAAAACCCGTTTCAATACCTCTAATTTCATTTTTTTCAATTTTTTTATAGGTATTTATCCAATTAGCTTTTGTATTTGTATAGTATGAATATAGAAAATTAAAAGCAGGAGAATTTTCTCTTTGAACTTTTTTTAACTCAAATTTATAAGTAATAAATTCAAGTAAAATAAATACGGTAAAAATCAGTAAAATGTTTATAAAAATCAGTTTATATAATCTTTTCATAACGAAATTATACAAAAAAAATGTTTAAGTTATAATTAAAATTGAAAATAGAGAAGTGTATAAAAAGAAAAGAGAAAAAAATGGTAGAATCAAAGAAAATTGAAATTCCCGTTGGTGAGAAAATTGTAACCATTGAAACGGGCAAATATGCGAAATCAGCTACCAGCTCAGTTACGGTAAGATGTGGAGATACAATGTTATTCGTACATTGCTGTGTAAGTCCCGAACCAAGAGTTGGAATAGACTTTTTTCCATTGTTAATTGATTATGAAGAAAGAATGTCCGCAATAGGAAGAATCCCCGGCGGATATAACAGAAGTGAAGGCAAGGCTTCAGATAAAGCAATATTAATATCAAGATTAATAGACAGACCAATCAGACCGCTGTTCCCTCACGGATACAGAAACGATATACAAATAGTAGCTCAATTATTCAGTTATGATCAAGAAAATCAACCCGATACTTTAGCAATGCTTGGTGCATCATGTGCATTAATGCTTGCAGGAACACCTTTTGAAGGCCCGATTGGTGCTGTAAGAGTTTCCAAAATTGACGGCAGATTAATTGCAAACCCAACTCATCAAGAGGCGGAAAAATCTGCTCTTGATATTGTTGTAGCAGGTACTCACGATAGTGTAATAATGGTTGAAGCTGGCTGTAAGTTCGTTACTGAAGATGAAATAATGGAAGCTGTTGAATTTGCTCAAGTTGAAATAAGAAAACAATGTGAAGCTCAAGTTAAATTTGCTCAGGAATGCGGAGTAACAAAACAAGAGTTCGTTGATCCTTATGATACAACAGAATTAAAAAATATAATTAATGAAACCGCACACGATATGATATTTGATGCATATCATAATTTCGACAGAACCTATAGACAAAATA
>CANQZO010000223.1 GCA_947628355.1 Candidatus Gastranaerophilales bacterium
CATTTATTTTCTTAGGTCCTACGGGGGTAGGTAAAACAGAGCTTGCAAAAGCCTTGGCGGAATTTATGTTCAATGATGAAGACGCATTAATCAGAATAGATATGTCAGAATATATGGAAAAACATACTGTTGCAAGATTAATCGGTGCGCCTCCCGGGTATGTCGGCTATGATGAGGGCGGACAATTAACCGAACAAGTAAGAAGAAAACCCTATTCGGTCGTGCTTTTTGATGAAATCGAAAAAGCACACCCCGATGTATTTAACATAATGCTCCAAATCTTTGATGACGGCAGATTGACTGATTCAAAGGGCAGAACCGTTGACTTTAAAAATACTTTAATTATATTAACAAGTAATATAGGCAGCGATATTATTTTAAAGAATACGCTTGAAGCTATGCTGTCGGAAAAACAGGCAGAGCAGACAAAAGAAGAAGTAATGGTTTTAATGCAGCAAAGATTTAAACCCGAATTTTTAAACAGGATAGATGAAATAGTATTCTTTAAGGCATTAACTATGGTGCAGCTTGCAAAAATAGTAGATATTCAAGCGGAACATCTGCACAAATTATTAGCTGAGCAAGACATAACAATTGAAATAACCGACGATGCAAAAGAATACCTTGCGCAAAAAGGCTACAACCCTATATACGGGGCAAGACCGTTAAAAAGAACCATAAGACAGCTTGTTGAAAATCCTTTGTCCAAAAAGATTTTAAAACAAGAAATAACTCCTCACTCAAAAGTTACAATAGATGTAGATAATGACGAATTAACTTTTAAAAGTGAAAATCTTTAATTAAACATACACACATACTAATTTTAAAAAACCCGAAAGTTTAAATACTTTCGGGATTTTCTTTATTTTTATTTTTTGAATTAAACCAATTTCTTATTTTATTTCCGATAGAATTAAGATTAAAAAGTTCTTCATCATCTCCGTTTTCATCTTCATTATCTTTAGAAGATGAAAATTCAAAAACATCTTCTTCATTTTCTTTTTTTTCTTTTTGCTTTCTTTCCTGCTGAAAGTAGCCCAAATTTCCCGCACCACCGTCATTGGTGTGGTGAGATTTTTGTATTGCCGGAATGTTATCGGGTCCGTTAATACCAAATGACATAATCTGCCTCTTTTTTTTATTAAGAAAGAAAACTTACATGATTATTATATACTACTTTTGTAGAAATTTTAATCATGTATTTAGATGATTGTTAAGTTTTGTTATCTTTTTAAAACAAAAAATTTCAATTATTCAATAATAATTATTAAATATAAATAAAGGAATATACAACGAAGAATGACAAATATAAATCCATTTCAATTCACAAACAGTTTTATAAACGGATACAACACTGCAAGGACGGCTAATGCTCAAAATAATACAGTTCTTCAAAACGGTCAAAATGAAAATGCTGTATTAAATCAACCGAGTCAAACAATTCTGCCAAAAACCATGCAGCAGTTAAGCCAAACCACAGCCGAGCTTGCTATGCTTGATAATCAGCAGACAATTGACATGTTAAAACAGCTTTTAAATATGCCTAAAAACTTTGAACAGCTTTTAAGCCAATTAACAAGCAGTAAAGACGGAATAAATCAAAGTTTGGGACTCCTGCTTTTAGCTGCTAATACTGATTTAAGTGCGTTATCAAATTTATTAAAAAATAATTCCAAAGATGCTATGACAAATTTGTATCAAATGCTTGCTCAATACAATAAAATCGGTATGAATTTAAAAGATGAATTAATATCCGATATTACAAAATATATATCTTTTGTAGCGGCATCATCAAACAATGATGTTCAAACGCTTAAAGCGGCAATATTAATGTATCTGCCTTGGCTCCCTTTAACAGACCCTAACGCTTTTAAACTTGAAATTGGCAATAAAGGCGGAAGTGATAACACTCTTAGTGATGATTATATTTCAATACTTATTACGACCATAAACTACGGCAATTTGCAGGCAGATGTTTATAAGACCAATCAAGACGGAATTAAAATTCAACTGATAAGTTCACAAACTTTTCCTCAAAATGAATTTATACTTCTTATGAAAGAAGAAAGCAAAAAATACAGTATAAATATAAATTTTGACCTTGCAGTGAACAAAAGTTTTAATAAAGAAAAAGCTGAAAAATCTGATACTCAAATATACATGAACACAAGTCCCGGAGTTAATCCGTTTTTACTTTTAATTTCAAACGTGCTTATTAAAAATGTTCATATAATTGATTCTAAAGAAGATTTAAGGGAAAAAAGAAAAGGAATGCTTACAAATGGGGAAAGTTAAAACAAAGTGGGTATGTCAAAACTGCGGATATGAATCCGCAAAATATATAGGAAAATGCCCCGATTGCGGGAGCTGGGGAACTCTAACGGAGGAAGTTGAAGTAAAGCAAACGAACCCAAAACAAAGCATTATCGCAGATGACAGTCCTGTTTGTTTAATAAATGAAATAGAAATAAAAGAAAGCATAAAATTTTCAACAGGATTTGAAGAACTGGACAGAGTTTTAGGCGAAGGACTTGTTCAGGGTTCATTGGTGCTTTTAGCGGGCGACCCCGGGATTGGTAAATCTACTCTTATTTTACAAACTGCCGGAAATATTTGCAGAAAAGGCAAAAAACTTTTATATGTTTGCGCCGAAGAATCAAGCTCGCAGGTTAAACTGCGTGCTCAAAGACTAAACGTCAATTCCGATAATTTATATGTTTATTCTCAGACTAATTTAGAGTCCGTTATTAATCAAATCGATAACATAAAACCCGAAATATTAGTTATTGACTCAATTCAATCTATCTACACATCAAATATAACAAGCTCGTCGGGAAGTGTATCTCAAATAAGAGAGTGTACTAATGTTTTAATGGATATTGCGAAAAACAAAAATATTACGGTTATTATTATCGGGCATGTTACAAAGGACGGAAATATAGCAGGTCCAAAGGTTTTAGAGCACATGGTTGATACCGTAATATATTTTGAGGGGGATAAATATAAATCGCAAAGGCTGTTGAGGTCTATAAAAAATCGTTTCGGCTCAACAAATGAAATCGGTGTATTTAATATGGCTGAAAACGGGTTGGAAGAAGTAACAAATCCGAGCGAACTGTTCATGAAAGAAAGAACGGATAATGCAGCTCCGGGAAGCGTTATTATAGCAACTAATGAGGGAACCCGCGCGCTTTTAGTGGAAGTGCAGGCATTAGTCGGAGCAACATC
>CANQZO010000224.1 GCA_947628355.1 Candidatus Gastranaerophilales bacterium
GGGCATGCTAAAGAATATGTTGAAGCTATGTATTTAGCAATGCAAAGGGATATTCCCGATGATTATGTTCTTGCAACAGGTATTACTACAAGTTTAAAAGATTTCTGCATAAAAGTATTCAAGGAACTTGGCATTGAAATTGAATTTAAAGGTTCGGGAGTTGAAGAAAAAGCATATGATAAAATAACAGGAAATATTATAATTGAAATTAATCCGGAGTATTCAAGGAAGTTTGAAAAAATAAATCATTACGGTGATTATTCAAAAGCTAAAAAACTGTTGGGCTGGAGTCCTAAAATCACTATAGATGAAATCATAAAAGAAATGATACAAGAAGATTTAAAAGAAGAAGCAGAAAAGTAATTTAATTTTTTAATATTCAGCCTCTGCTCACAACTCGCTAAAGCCTGCGGTAAAACTTCGTTTTACGGGTTCTCATCCCTCTTTTCAAAAAAAATAAAACTTTATAAAAACGGAGAGAGAGGGATTCGAACCCTCGGAGAAGTTACCCCCTCACAAATTTTCGAGATTTGCACCTTAAACCGCTCGGACATCTCTCCATATTCCCATTATACAAAAAAAATTATTTAATTGAATATTTACAAATTTTTTTTTGTAATATAATTATTTTATTGATATTCCCCTTTCGTCTAATGGTAGGACGCAACACTCTGGATGTTGCTATCGAGGTTCGAATCCTTGAGGGGGAGTTTCTATTAATAAAAGACTGATATTTTATGAAATTAAGAATTAATAAATCATACATAATTTCTTTACTTTTAACTGTTTTAATATCAGTTGCATCTTTTCAACTCTGGTTTGTGTTTAAACCTATACCTGTAAGTTTTAATATATCCGGCATTGGCAAATGTAAAATCAATATCCAGCTCAATAAAAAAGATAACGACGATTTTGCAAAAATCAAATCAGCTGAAAAGGATATTGTGTTTAACAATAATGAATTTAAAGAATTTTCTGTTAAAAGAATGATAAAACCTAAGCGTTTCAGAATTCTAATTTCTAATCTGCAGCCTTTACAACCCATTATAATCAGTAATATAAAATTAAATAACAGTTACGAACTTAATGAATATAATAAATATTCTGTTAGCGGAGCTGATTTCCATATTAAAAATAATAGCTTAATTCTTTATCCTATTTCCGAAAGAATTGAAATAAAATATAATAAAACACTTGATATTACTGCACCAATACAGTTTGAACCCGAACTACTTTTAATAATATTTATATTATCATTTTTTATTACGTATAAAATCGTTGATTGCTTAACAAAATTATCAAAAGAACAATCTAATTCAGATATTATTTTTTTAACAATATTTTTTATTTTTCTTTTAGTTCCTGTCTCTTATATCAATAATGACGAAATATCATACGCTGAAAACAGGTCGCTTGCTAAATTATATCCGTTATATTCTAAATATACAGGTGTAAATTTTAACTTCGGAAAACAATTTGATAACTGGTATAACGACCGATTTAATTTAAGAAGATTCTTTATTTCGGTTTATGATACTAAAAATCTTTTAAACAAAAACTGGAAAACAAAAAAAGTAATCAAAGGTAAAGAAGATTGGCTGTTTTTAGCGACAAGAGCTTCAATTGAAAGCTATACAAATGCTACACCGTTTACCGATGAAGAATTAATAAGTATAAATAAGTATCTGTCCAGCATTGATGAATATTGCAGAAAAAGCGGAAAACTTTTTTATTTTGTTATTGTACCTGATAAACATAAAATTTATCCCGAATACTATAGCGACTTAATCAGAAAAGTTAACGACGATTCAAAAAGCAAAGCTGTTCAACTTGTTGAATACTTAAATAAATACTCAAAAATAAAAGTTATATATCTTAAAGATATTATAACCGCAAATAAGGATAAAGGTTATCTTTATGACAAGCAAGATACCCATTGGAATTTGCTTGGTACATATTACGGCTATTTGGGAATAATGCATTTAATTTCAAAAGATATAAACGATTTATATATCTATAACCCGAAAGGGAAAACAAAATGGAAAGAACAGGGCGGACTTAACAACTCGCTTCCGGATATTTTAAAAAATAAAATTGAATTTTATTATGACGTTCCTGATGTTTCCGATAGAAAAGCAATATGTGATGTTAAAATGGAAAATTGTTTTAATAAATCACAAAAAAGAAATTTACTTGTATATGGTGATTCTTTTACGGAAAATTTGGCATATTACTTACCCGAGTCATTTAATAAAACTCAATTTTTAAGAAAACAAGGCAAACTATCTCCTTTTGGAATGAATGAAGCTGATGTTGTTATTCTTGAAATAGTTGAGAGATTTTTACCGGCAGAACTCGGCGTTTATAAGGAGGAGGAATAAATGCTGTTTTCCTCTATGACATTTGTATTTTTATTTTTACCGATACTAATTCTTATTTATTTCATTAGTAAAAAAGAATTTCATAATATGATTTTGCTTATTGCAAGCATAATATTTTACGCTTGGGGTGAGCCTAAATATCTTGCAATAATGCTTTTAACAATACTGATTAATTATTTTGGCGCGATTGCAATTGAAGAATTTTCGAGTAAAAAGAAATTAATACTTATATCAACCATAATTTTAAATTTATCATTTCTGATTTATTTTAAATATTTTAATTTTCTTATTGAAATATTTAACGATATAACCAATTCAAATATAAGCGCACTAAATATAATTATGCCTATAGGTATATCATTTTATACATTCCAGGCTCTGTCATATTTGATAGATGTATACAGAAAAGAATGCAGTGCACAAAGAAATTTATATAAACTTGCACTTTATATCAGTTTATTTCCGCAATTAATAGCAGGTCCTATAGTAAAATATCACGATGTATCCGACCAAATTGACTCCAGAGAAATAAATTTTGAAAAAGTAAACATAGGAGTTAAAAGATTTATATGCGGATTGGCAAAAAAAATGCTGTTAGCTAACACTATGGGCGCAATAGCAGATAAAATATTTGTTCAAACTCCCGATACGTTTTCCCATGCAATAGCATGGATAGGCTCTATTGCATACAGTCTGCAGTTATATTTTGATTTTTCGGGCTATTCCGATATGGCAATAGGTCTTGGATTAATTTTCGGATTTAGATTTATGGAAAACTTTAACTACCCTTATATTTCAAAATCCTTAACAGAATTTTGGC
>CANQZO010000225.1 GCA_947628355.1 Candidatus Gastranaerophilales bacterium
GCCTCCGCCACTCCAGCCTCAGCTCACTCGCGCTCGAACGTTAGAAGGCTCCGCCTTGCGTTCTCATCGCACCAATTACAAATTATAAAATAATAAACACAAAAAATACGCCTGGCGCGATTCGAACGCGCGACCCACTGCTTAGAAGGCAGTTGCTCTATCCAGCTGAGCTACAGACGCTTATATGTTTATTAAATCATATAAATTTTTTATTTCAATATTTTTTTAATTGTTACAATTGTAAATTTATTTAAAAATCAAGCAATTTTTACTTATTTTTATACTTTATATAAGTAATTAGGAGAAACATGTATTATGGCTATTAGTCCTTTAGATTTCAAAAATCAATATTTCGGCGGACTTACATCAGGCTCACAAGGGGTTGATCGTTTTGGCGGAAATAGCTCCGCATACAAAGGTTATCCCGGAACAGAGAGCGTTTCCGGAATTGACAGAGGCATATTTGCTGCTCCGACCCAAAGTACCGGCGCTTCTAACGTCAATGCCGGTTCTGATGTTATAAGCAGAATAGGCAAAATTAACGGTGAATTATCACCTAATATGCAAAGCCCAACTCTTGCAAACCGTCTTGATATTATGGCTTAATATTTGATTAAATCTTTTATTTTTACTATAATTACAGTATGAAGAATCTGTATAATATTGATGATTGGTCAGATGTTTCATATCTTAGACTGGGCGAAATTTTATTGGAATCCGGCAAGATTAATTTAATGCATCTTTCCATGGTCCTTGATATACAGAGGTTTCAAAAAATGCCTTTCGGGGAAATATTAGTTTCTATGAAAGTTATCAATGAAAATGACTTAAAACAGGCATTAATTGTTCAAAAATTCATACAGAAAAGATGTAAAAATGAATAGGTTTATCGTAAGATTATTACTCGTTTTTTCGGCATTAATGTTAATGCACTGTTCTTATGCGCAAACACTTGAGTTCGCTCAAGTCGGAGATGTTCACTATACTTTAGAAAACGAAGATTTAGATAGAAATTTATATTTTTTGGCACTTTCACTTAAAAAGAAGTCACCCGAATTTGTCGTTTTTCTCGGTGATAATGTTAATCGTTCAAAAGAAGAAGACGTTATCGGCTTTATGAGGGCGGTATACCCCATAAGAGAACCTTACTATCTTGCTTTTGGTGATACAGATGCTCACGAATTTGCGGGACTTGAAAAATCAATCTATCTTGATATCGTTTCAGCGTTTAATAAAAATCAAGATGATAAGAAAAAATATTATTATTTTAAGCCTAACAGCGATTTTGTTTGCGTTGTGCTTGACGACACCTCGGATTTTGCCCAATCAAAACATGGAGAAATCCCGCAGGAACAACTTGATTGGCTTGAAAAACTTTTAATTAAATACCCAAGAAAATTATTTATTATATTCCATCACTGCCCCCTCATGCCGCCTCGTGACGAATATAAACTATCTATGATAAACTCGGATAAATATAAAAATCTGTTAAAAAAATATAATAATATACTTATGGTTTCAACAGGTCATTATCATCAATCATTGGTACAAAAGGATGAAAACGGAGTAAGGCATATCAGCGCACCTGCATTTAAGGATATACCTCACTCTTATCAACTAATTAAGATTAATTATGACGAAAATTCTTATAAATCACCTAAAGATGTTGAAATTACCGTCAGTGAAATTAAAGTATAAAATTACTTGGAATTTTTATATATGTAATTTCTTGCACAATCGAACATTGCAAGCCCGAGTCCTTGGTTATTTTCAAAATTAAATCCGCCTGCTTGAAGCACCTGCTTTAATCTCATTTCCCAAAAGTCATACATTTCCTCTTTTGATACATCAAGAACCTGTGCTATTAAACTTATATCCTCCCAATCTAAAGGTATGGGTCTTGCACCTCTAAGTATATCAACAATAGTTAACCTTTGTTTTCTCGGAAATGATTTTAAAAATTGAACCGTAGACATCTTTTTTTCTTTTTGCTTTTCTCTTATAAACTCTGTCGTTTCATCAACTATTATAGGATCTTGTGGAATTTTATATTCGCTGAATTCCTCGGGTGATATATCCATTACCGTCGCTATGCGTTCTAAAGTCGTGCTTCGTGTTGAAAAAGGTATGGTTTCATCAATTAAATTGTAAACATAAGAAAGCGTTACACCTATCATTTGAGCAAAATCTTTTTTATGTAAATTTGTATTTTCAAGAAAATTATAAAGCATTTCACTGCTTTTCATTGTCATTAGCGTATCTTTTTTATTTGCCATCTTAAATCTCCCTATTTTTATTTAATAATCAGTCATAACTTTAACTTTTTAATTGGTAAGTAGAATAAAAATGTGGGATAATTTTTAAAAAAAGGATAGGCATGCGATGAAATTAATTATATGTTTGGGAAATCCGGGATTAAAATATTCCAAAACAAGACATAATGCAGGATTTATGTTCGCTGATAAACTTGCGCAAACTATAAGTGCCGAATTTAAACAGGAAAATAAATTCAAATCCGAAATCGCAAAAGGAATATATAAAGATGAAGCTCTTTGGATTGTTAAACCTCAAACATTTATGAATTTATCAGGCGAAGCACTACTTGCAATAAATAACTTTTATAAAACAGATATTAAAGATTTGTTTGTTGTGTATGATGATATATCTTTGGATATCGGAAAAATCAGAATAAGACAAAAAGGTTCAGACGGCGGACATAACGGGATAAAATCAATAATTAAAAATGCCGGCACTGATACTTTTAACAGATTAAAAATCGGAATAGGTCCTCAACCGCCATATATGAAATCGGAAGATTATGTTTTGCAAAATTTTAATGATGATGAATTTAAAATATTAAATGAAACAATAACAAAATGCGTAGAAGCGTTTTTACATTACTGTGATACAAGTGATATTATTAAAGTTCAGAATAAATACAATTAAAAAAGTTCTTCGGCTTTCAGCCTACGCGAAATCCGCTTCTTAAATTTCGCTCACTTTGAGCCTGCCGTTCCTTCACTTCGTTGTCGTCACTTCGGCTCTTTCGTTCTTCGGCTTTCAGCCTGCGCGAAATCCGCTTCTTGAAATTTCCTTTCTCTCGGGAAAGGGCTTCACTTCGCTATCGCTTGTCGTTCAGCTTGCCCTCACTTAATCAAACTCGTTCGCTTCGCTCACTACGTTTTAC
>CANQZO010000226.1 GCA_947628355.1 Candidatus Gastranaerophilales bacterium
GCTGACCCAATAAACCTTTAATGGAATTAAAGCCCTTAAAAGCTCTTTTGCTTTCTCTTTATTAGCTACAAAATTATCATCGACAAAAAATAAAAACTTTCTGTTTTGAAATTCTATTTCTTTTATAACCTCATCAACACTTCTTGTATAATGGTGCCTGTCAAAATACCTGCTTACGGCACAATAGTTGCAGTTATGAACACAGCCTCTTGAAAACTGTATTAAAGAAATAGGAAGATAACCTTTTCCTTTATATAAATCACGCCTTGGAAAAACTCCTTTTTGCACGGGAACGGCCACACCGCCTTCGTATACTTTTTGAAGATTATTATTTTTAAAATCTTCTATAACTTTCTCAATAATATTTTCAGCGTCACCAAGCATAACACAATCACAATGTTCAAACACTTCTTCAGGAATTAATCTTGCGTGCATTCCGCCCATTATAACCGTAACATTTCGTTTCCTAAATTCTTCCGCTATTTCATAAGCCCTTTTTGCCGTATAAGTCTCAACGGTTATCATAGCTATATCAAACGGCTTATCATATTGAATTTTTTCCATTCGGTCATCATAAAGCGAAATTTCCGCATAACTTGTCAGAAGTCCTGCTAAAACACCAAGAGGTAATGGCTCCATTCTTCCTTCATCCACATATAATGAATGAAGCTTAGTTCCGATTGTAGGTTTTATTAATGCTATTTTTAAACCGCTATTCACCGCCTAATTTTTTCCCCTGTTTTGTCTTTATCTCCGATTTTGATATTAAATTAGCACATAAAAATAATATAAAATTAGTAAAACTATTGCAATTTGATTTGAAATTTAATAACCTTTTAAAAATATTTTTGTAAGAATTAAATTCATATCTGGCATTTTTACAGCTCTGCATTAATTCTTCTTCGCTCATTCTTTTAGGCTTCAACATAGCATCGCCATATCTGTAATTATCATCAAGCCACCATTTATTATGAACAAGCCTGTTTTCTTCTTTTAATCTTTCATACAATTTAGTTCCCGGCATTGGCATTAGGGGATTAAAATTTGCAATAGCAAATTTATTTTCAAGAGCAAAATTCATTAAAGTCTTTGCTGTATCTTTTGTATCATTATCATAACCTATAACAAATGTTGCATAAATCATTATCCCCGCATTATAAATATTTTGAATAACCGTTTTATAATCATTATACTTAATGTTTGCACCTTTTCCCATTTGTTTTAAATTATCAATATTAAGCGATTCAAACCCGATTAAAACAAGGAAACAACCTGCTTTTTTCATAAGTTTAAGCATAATGGGATTTTTTGCAACATCAATACTTATCTGGCACGCCCATTTCTTTTTTAAAGGAATTAAACTTTCAAAAAGTTTTTGAGCTTCCGCTTCATTAGAAAACAAATTATCATCTATAAAAAATATTATATTTTCTTTTATCTCTTTTAACTCATTAAGAATTTCATCAACAGGCTTTGTACGTATTGAGTTTTTAAAAAATGCATGAACACTGCAAAATTCACAAGCAAATTTACATCCTCTCGAAAACTGTATAAGCCCTATTTTGTTATATTTTTTGCCATTAAAAACAGAATAATCATATTTGATTGAAGATAAATCTGCTAACTTATCAGATTGATATATTTTATTTAAATTTCCGTTTTGTAAATCATCTAAAACCTTAGCCCAAACCTGTTCAATTTCGCCAACTATAACGCTGTTACAATAATCAAGTGCTTCATCAGGATTAGCACTTGGGTGAAAACCACCCATAATAACTTTTTTACCCTGTGAAATATATTTTTTTGACAGTATATAAGCCCTTTTTGCACTAAATGTTTCAACGCTTAAAGCTATAACATCAACCTCCAAGACATCAGGTATTTTTTCAATCCGCTCATCATAAAAAACAATATCAACATTATCAGGAGTTAACGATTTTACAATAGCAAAGACTAAAGGATACATTGCATCTTTTGACTGTTTTCCAAACATACTCGGGCGAATAAATGCTATTTTCATTCATTATTCTCCTTTGTATACTTACAAATCCCCCAATATCCGTTTATTTTTTTTGAAATACAAGCATATATTAATGTTGGTACAAAAATTGATACTATATGCATTAATATGATAAGTACGTAAAAGAACCTGTTCTCAGGTAAAATTATTAAACATTCCAAAAGTTTTATATAAAAACAATAGATAAAACCAAAGCAGTAAAAATAAATAGGAGCATATTCAAAAACAATTTCATGTGCAGATTTATTCTCAAAAGCACTTTTATTATTTACAACAATAAACCCGCATTTAACTGCATAAATATCATAAATTATATTCCAAAAAGCAATAAAAGCTCCTCCCAACAGAGAAATTATAACAGCATTAACTCCCCCATTCCAAACAGGTGAAACTTTATATATCAAATATCCAAAAATACTCGTAACTGAACCTAATACAAATCCATGGTATATTCTAAATTTACCGATCATAAATTTTTTATTGTTAAACTCCCACAAATTTGTAATATTAGTACCGATAGCAGGAACTATATATGCCGTTATAACCGGCAAAGATAACATAAAAAACGTATATTTAATACTTATAAGTGATTTATACCATATACAAACCGCAATCGGAAATAATATAAATACGGCTATATACTGATATATACTGTAAAATCTTTTACTCACTTCTAACTATCCAATTTATAATAATATAAGTATACTCTATTTAATCTGGGGTCGCAATATTTCGCCGATTTTTCAAAAATTGGTGCAATTTTTAAAATTTTCACGTAGATATTAATAGAAAAGTTCAATATATTTTATTTCCAACAATACAAAAGCAATTTCATTGACATAGCAAAATAAAATTAGTATATTAAAAAAATGAAAGTAAAAAATTTAATAGAAATAATTGTAATTACTATACTTATTTCAATATTAACCATTAAAGTTTGTAATTATTATAGCGAACAAAAAAATACAAAAATAACAGGTAGTGGCGGATGTCAGCTATCAGATTTGATAGAAGCAGAAAATGCAAATAAACAGACATATAATATATATTCTCCCCTGGGTGAATCTACAATAAAACTAATTAATCAAGCCCCCAGACTTACAACACTTAACGGCAAAACTATTGCAATAGTTTTGCCGTTAAGTGTTGTAAGTCTGG
>CANQZO010000227.1 GCA_947628355.1 Candidatus Gastranaerophilales bacterium
ATTAATAGCTGGGTTATTGGATATTGTTCCGATAGCTGGTCCTACAATAGCTTTTGCGCTTGGAATATTATGTGCAAGCCAGCAGGGATTATTGATAGTTATATTAACCGCAGTTATTTATCTGGCTGCTCAATGGGTATCAAATAATTTTGTACGCCCTTTGGTGTTTGGCAAATTCTTAAATTTACACCCTATAATAATAATCTTTGCCTTTTTAATTGCAGCTCAATTTTTGGGTGTTTGGGGCGTAATTTTATCACCTGCAATAGCGGCATTATTGTTGACTCTGTTTGATGAGTTGTATTTAAAAACCATAAATACCTGCAAAAAAGAAAAGCCTGAAGACGAATGCAGTTAAACGAAAAATATTTATATAATCCGCAAAAAACGAGTGAGATAAAATTAAATGTATGGTGTGCATTTCCGGCAGTCTATAATTTTGGAATGTCCGCTTTAGGTTATTTAAAAGTATTCCAGTTAATAGACAGTATAGACGGAATATACGCAGAGCGAATATTTACAGATACAGATAAAACGCGAATAAAAAGTTCTGATGTTGATATTTTGTCTTTTTCATTTTCTTTTGAGCTTGATTATTTAGGGATATTAAGGATATTAGAAAAGTATCAAATCCCGTTTTTAGCGGAAGAAAGAGAGGAAAAACATCCTTTAATATACGGCGGCGGCCCTGTTTTAAGTGCAAACCCCGAGCCTTTTGCGCGTTTTTTTGATTTTATAATGATAGGCGACGCTGAACCTCATATTAATGAAGTCTTTGAAATTTTAAGAGATAATTCGGATAAAACCAAACAGGAAAAATTAAAATTAATTTCTAATATAGAGGGAGTTTATGTTCCGCAGTTTAAAACGGAGAATTACAAAGTAAAAAAGGTTTCAGCGGATTTGAATTTATGTGTTGCAACTCCGATATTAACTCCTGACAGTTTTTTCCCTAATACTTTTATAATGGAAGTAGAGCGCGGCTGCCCGCAAAAATGCGGATTTTGTTTGACTTCTTATATTAATACTCCCGTAAGATTTTGCCCGTATGAACAAATTATTGAGCAGTTAGAACTCGGGTTAAAATACACTCATAAAATTGCGTTATTGGGGGCATTAATATGTTCGCACCCGCGAATTGACGATATTTGCGATTATATAATTAAGAAAGCGGATGTGATAAGTGATTTAGAGGTAAGTGTTTCATCATTAAGGGCCGATTATGTATCGGATAAAACGCTTGAAATGCTGCGTAAATGCGGACAAAAAACAGCAACAATCGCGCTTGAAGCAGGAAGCGAAAGACTGCGTAATGTAATAAACAAAAGATTGAAAAGAGAAGATATATTGTCAGTAATAGAAAAAATGGTGAAATTCGGATTTAGCGGAGTAAAAATATACGGAATAATAGGGCTTCCGACTGAAACTTATGAAGATATTGACGCATTTATTGAATTATGCAAAGAAATAAAGCAGAAATTTAAAGGGTTTAATGTAACTCCCGCATTTTCAACATTTATCCCCAAAGCTCAGACACCGTTTCAATATGCACCGCGTGAGGAAATATCCGTTTTGGAAAAGAAAAACGAATACATAAAAAAACAATTTGCAAAAATCGGAATAAAAGCGCGAACGGGAAGCGCGAAATGGGATTATATTCAAGCAGTATTATCGCTCTGCGGGCGGGAGTTAACCCCATATTTAATTGAGGTATACAAACAAGGCGGAGCGCTCGGAGCATTCAAGAGTGTGTATAAAGAGTATAAAAAGTCAGCGAAGTTAAGTGATATTGATAAAACGGTGCAATCGGAAATCTCTTTAAACGAAGAATTGCCGTGGGAATTTATAGAATATCCCTCAAGTAAGGAATTTTTAAAATCGGAGTACAAAAGGCTTATTTCAAAGGCGTAATGAACGATTAAAAAAACTTAACAAATAAAAAAAATAGGACTTGACAACTTTTTTATATGTGTCATAATAATAATGTAAGATTTAAGTGTAAGCAAAACACTAAATGAAACATTACAACCCCGAACACATATAAACTCCTAAATAATAAACACAAAAGAGACCATTAGGATGCAGAAATACACCACTTACAAAGTGGTTTTTTTTTGCTTTTAAATCGTAAAAAGTAACGGTTAAAAATAGAAAAAACTTGTATAAGTGTTAAAAATACAATTATAATATTTTTAAAATTTAACTTAAAAAATCTGTAAGACTTTTATTAAATGCCATTGCAATATTGCATAATGTAGAAACTTTAATATCTTCTTTCATATTTTCAATATTAGATATGCAATTTATACTAACTCCGGATTTTTCCGCTAATTGTTCCTGTGTCCAATTATTTTGAAATCTTAAAATTTTGATTTTTATTGCTATTTTTTCGTAAATTTCTAAATTTTTTATCATAAGATTATTATTTTTACCTCGAAATAAACGAACATTATCCGAAAAAGAAACGGGTTACAATTATCGCCATTGCTATTCCGATAAAATCCGCACTTAACCCTGTTAATAACGCATATCGGTATTTCTTTATCCCTACCGCCCCAAAATATACTGTTAATACATAAAAGGTCGTTTCACTGCTTCCTAACATTATCGCGGCTAACTTTGAAACGTAAGAATTTATATCATGAGTTGTAATAATATCCGAAAATACCCCAAGCGCCGCACTGCCCGATAATGAACGCACAATCGCTAACGGCAGGATGTCCGCAGGCATGCTGAGTTTATTTAAAATCGGCGCTAGTATATTTGCAAGAGAGTCAATTGCGCCCGAGGCTCTTAACATTGATATTGCAACGATTATAGCCGTAAGATACGGGATTATGTTAATGCTGACTTTTACTCCGTCTTTTGCACCCTCGATAAAGGTTTCATATATAGGGATTTTTCTGACAATTGCCGTAGTTAAGATAATTAAAATTATTATCGGCAGAGTCCACAGAGAAACTATATCAATAATTGTTTTAATTGTCATATTTTGCCTCCGAAATTTGCTGAGGCGGGAAGATTTTTGAGAACAATTTTGCAATCAGTATTGCGCTGATAAAAGCTGTTCCCGTAACAATCAAAGTCGGAACAATAATCTGTGTAGGATTTTCGCACCCGTTTGCGGCTAAAATGGCAATAACAGTTGCGGGTATAAGCTGAAAACCC
>CANQZO010000228.1 GCA_947628355.1 Candidatus Gastranaerophilales bacterium
GCAAGAAGCATTTATGGCGGTATTAAACTTAAACGAAGATTGAGGAGGTAAAATTGGCTCTTGATACAGCACTTGTTATGATATTAGCGGGGGGAGAGGGTAAAAGGCTTTATCCTTTAACTCGTGACAGGGCAAAACCTGCCGTTCCCTTCGGCGGCAGATACAGAATTATTGATTTTGTTATTAATAATTTTATAAATTCGGGATTTTACAAAATAAAAATTCTTACACAATATAAATCAGACTCTTTAAACCAGCATATAGCAAGAAGCTGGCCCGTGTCGCCAATTTTAGGGCAGTATATAGATTTAGTACCCGCACAAATGAGAACTGACGGAAGCTGGTACCAAGGTACGGCAGATGCGGTTTATCAGAATTTAACTCATATTAATGATGAAAACCCAAAGCATGTATGCGTTTTTGGGGGCGACCATATTTACAGAATGGATGTATCTCAAATGATGAGATATCACAAAAAACAAAATGCGCAGTTAACAATATCAGCTATACCTATTCCGATATCCGAGGCGAGTGAGTTCGGGATTATAGAAGTAGATGATGACTGGCGCTTAACAGGGTTTCAAGAAAAGCCTCAAACCCCGCCCAAACCTATGCCCCAAAGACCCGATATGTGCTTAGCTTCTATGGGAAATTATATTTTTGAAACGGTTGACCTTGTTGAAGAAGTAACTCAAGACGCAAATAATCCTAATTCAAGTCATGATTTCGGCAAAAATATTATTCCGAAAATGTTAAATGAAGGTAAAAGGATTTATGTATACGATTTTTCACAAAATGAATTTACGGGCATGACATCTTCAGAGCGCGGATACTGGCGCGATGTAGGAAGTATAGACAGCTACTGGCAGGCAAATATGGATTTACTTGAGTATGAAACTGAATTAAATTTATACTCAACGGATTGGCCTTTAAGAACATACAATTACAATTTTCCTCCCGCGAAATTTATATGGGAGGAGGGCGACAGAGTAGGCATGGCAACAAATTCCTTAGTTTCGGAAGGTTGTATCATATCAGGCGGAAGCATATCAAGATGTATATTATCGCCAAAAGTAAGAATAAACAGTTATTCAAATGTAACTGATTCTATATTAATGGAAAATGTAAATGTCGGCAGATATTCGGAAATAAGAAAAGCAATAATTGATAAAAATGTAGATATTCCTCCATATACAAAAATTGGCATAAATGCTGAAGAAGACAGAGCAAGAGGATTTTTAGTATCAAATGGCGGAGTAACGGTAGTACCAAAGGGAGCAAAATTATGAAAAAGAAATTTTTTATATGTTTATTTATAATAGCGGCTGCGGGTTTAGGTGTATTCGCTCACTTGACTTTGAACCACAAAACAACCGAATGCACAAAACACAGTAATTTATCAGCTCCGATAGAAATTCCTGCGACGGGAATAAAGCAGATAAACGGAGATTTAAAAATTGAAAAACCTGCTGCAATAATGTTTTATGTAGATTGGTGTACATATTGCAGAAGATTTATGCCGATATTTGGCGAGGCGGCCGCAAAACACAATAAAGATTTTGATTTTCTTGTTGTAAATTGTGAACATCCCGAAAATGAACAACTTGTAAAAGAGCATAATATATCAGGGTTTCCGTCAATATATATTAAAGATAAAGATTTGGATTTTGAATATCAAGTAAGTAATTCTGCAACTGTGGATTTACAAAATTTTGAAAAAGAGATTGATAAGCATTTAAAATTAAGGTCAAAATTAAAGAGATAAATATAAATTTTGTTGACAAATCAAATTTAGGCGGATACAATAGTCCATATTCGGACTATAAATTATAATACCGAAACGGGGATTTATGAATAAGCTGAAACTGAAAGAATTATCGGAAAAATTGTTTAAATTCCATGTTGAAATATCGGGAGTTTACAATGAATACGCTAAGTCATGCGGGCTTACTTATGCCTGCTTAAAAGTTTTGGCAATAATATTGGAAACGGAAAATTGTACACAAAAAACAATAACCCAATATACCTATTTACCCAAACAAACCGTAAATGCAATAATAAAGAGTTTAATTAAACAAAATATTGTTGCTCCGCTAATAGAATCTGATAAAGATAAAAGAAATAAAGTAATATATTTTACTCAAGAGGGCAAAAAATTTGCTAAAAAAGTGGTAGAAAAAGCAAAAGAAATTGAATACAGGGCATTAGACAGCATAGGTGAGGAAAAAATCCGGGCTTTTATTGCTGCTTTAAGTACATTTAGAGATAATTTGAAGATAATATAAGAGGAAATAAAATGAAATATTTAAAAAACAAAAAACTGCAATGGATAATATTTTTAATAGTATTAATAATAGTACCGATTTTATACCACGAAGTAATGGGAACAATAGCGGGAATAATGCAGCAAAGGGCAATGAGCGCGCCTAAAGATGTTCAAACAATGAAACCTGCGGTGCAGGAAATATACTCCCAGTCCGAGTCTGCAGGAAGAATTGAAGCAAAATATTCCGTTGATGTAGTTGCCAGAATTAACGGCTGGCTCCAAAAAAGATTTTTTGACGAGGGTGCTAAAATAAAAAAAGGTCAAACCTTGTTTTTAATAGAACCAGATCAGTATCAAATAGCCGTTAATAATGCCGCAGCTAACGTAAGACAAAGCCAAGCGTCATATACAAACGCTGAAAAAGAACTTACAAGGGCGAAAGAACTTGTAAAACAAGATTACGTCAGTAAATCATACTATGATGAGGCATTGGCTACACGCGACAGAACAAGAGCTGCTCTTGACGCTGCAAGAGCTCAATTGGCTGACGCAAGATTAAATTTAAGCTATACAAAAATTACATCTCCTATTGACGGTAAAATAGGTAAAATTATAATAACAGAGGGCAACTTAGTTAACACTCAGTCCGGACCTTTGGCAAGAATAGTCAGTATCAGCCCGATTTATGTTTATTTTAATTTAAAAAGCAGTGAGTTTTTAAAATTCAGAAAAATTGATTCTTCGGCTGATTTCAGCAATATGAATGTTACAATTCAACTTGCAGACGGCAGTACATACACGGAAAACGGAAAAATTGAGTTTGTTGATAATGAAGTAAATGAAACAACGGGTACGATAAGTTTAAGGGCAACTTTTCAAAATGCTGATGA
>CANQZO010000229.1 GCA_947628355.1 Candidatus Gastranaerophilales bacterium
GAATGTAGATGAGGACAGGTGCGGGTTTATAAGTAAAAAACTATTTGAGAAAGAACTCAATTTTACTTTCAATGATTACGTTGAAACTCTTTTGGATGTACCGATGATATTTATTGAGCGCAACGGCAATTATTATGAAGCCAATCTTACCTTCAGAGAATTTATATCAAACGGATATAATGGTTTGATAGCCCAATTAAGTGATTGGTTAACTCATATCAGCTTATATTTTCCCGATGTCAGACTAAAAAGTTATATTGAAATCCGCAACCATGACGCACAAAATGCCTCGATGACGTACAGCGTACCTGCTTTCTGGAAAGGAATAATCTATAACCCAAACGCAATTGACGCAATAGAGGATATATTAAAAGATTATTCTTATGAAGATTTTATTCAATTGCGCAGTAACGCGCCTAAATACGGAATAAATGCAAAGCTGAAAAATGTTGAAATCATTGAATTAATAAAAGAATTTTTTAATATATCCCGTGCGAGCCTGCAAGAGAACGGGATAAATGAAGAAAAATATCTTGACAGTGCTTTTGAATACATTGAAAATAAACGCACTCCTGCTGATGATATAATCAAAGATTTTCAAGTATAAACGGTAATCCGTGCTATTTGTCTGTTACTTTTAATGATTTAAAACTCTAAAATAATGAAATGAAAATCAATTATTTTGAAGTTTTAAGAAATAATATAAAGAAATAATATAAAGAAATATAGAACATATAAAGGGTATACACAAGAAAAATTAAGTCTTGAATGCAATATTTCAGCAGACTATATTTCAGAAATCGAACGCGGAAAAAAATCCCCCAGTTTAAAAAGATTATTTATAATTGCAAATGCTTTAAATGTTCCTGTAAATAAATTTTTTGAAAATTAATGTTTTTTTTTCATCTTTTGAAAATAAATTTATATCATAAGTTGCAGAAAATAAGTATGAAATAAAACTTATTACAAAAATATTATAAATTATTCTCTCACACCGCAGTTTATTGCACTATATTGTTTATTAAAAATTTTAGGAGTTACGCATTCAACATCAAAGTTATGGATTTTTGATAATCTTTTAACTCTTTTGTAATAAACTTTTTCGCGCCTTGGGTTTTCAAGTATCAAAACCACCATACCTCTTTTCCCTGTCATTAAGCTGTAATAAAGTGCCTGCCCTATTGACTCTGCCCATTTCTTTGCGAAATCAAACTCAACTGCATGTGTAGCTGTTAAACAATCAACACGGGTAAAGTCTTTATTTTCGTATTCCGTCACACCGTTATGCAAAGCGCACCAAACCTTTTGATACTCCGCTTCTTCATGCAAATGCTTCGCAAAGGCGTTATTTGTTTGTATAATAATAATTAACATTAAAATTATAAATTTTATCCAAGTCAATATTTATTTCTCTTTTCTACCTTATAATGGTAAGTATTTTACCCAATTTCTATTACATACGTGTAATGAAATTTTAAAAAAATAAAGATACCATTACATATATGAAACAGTTAAATGATAATAATTTAAAATCTTTTGGCAAGGTTATCCGCAAAATCAGAAAAAGGAAATCCAAATCCTTAAATAATATTGCATTTTCTCGCGGCGGAGTTACCTCTGCAACATTGAGCCGAATTGAAAACGGACAAGTAGATTTTAAATTTTCTACCCTGTTAAAATTAGCATATACTCTTGATATTTCACTAATTGAATTATTTAAAGAGTATAAGTTTTGTAATAATACCTTTGATTAGTTTTATATTTCAAAGAACAATTATCGCGTACACGATAGTGCAACTTTATAATAATGTAAAAAATAAAGTTATGCAAGCAGATAAAAAACAAATCGTATTGGATACTTTAGCAAAAACCACAAAAAGATTACGCGGGAATAAAAGTCAATATATGTTGGGAGCAGAGTATGATATTCCGTCTTCCGTAATAAGTGATATTGAACGAGGAGTTAAAGACCCTCAATTTACTACACTTCTTAAATTATCTTTTGCTTTAAACATACCCATTTCAAAATTTATGAAAGAATATGAAAAAGATTTACCCGATAATTTTTTGTACGGTGATGTATAATTTTTAGATTGATAATTGTGCGAAAAATTGCTAAAAATATAAAAATGAACTTATGATAAGTAAATTAAAAGAAACTTTATCAGAAAATATAAGAATTTTAAGAGAAAAAAATAATATAACACGTGAACAGCTTTCTCTTATTCTTGGTTTTGAAAATTCTTATATTTCTAAACTTGAAAGAAAAAAAATTAATATTACAATTGGACGCTTGGATAAAATTGCGGAATATTTTGGTGTCCCGACATATTTATTATTAATGGAAAATTCAATATTGTTATCTTCTAAAACTATTGAGAAACAATAATTTATAATATACAATAGTAATATGAAAAACTTTTTTATTATTTTATCATTAGTTGTTTTAATGAATTGCACATTATTTAGTGCAAATTCTGCATTTGCTGAAATCCCTGTAATGAGCGCAGATGAAGCATATAAATATTATGTTCTTGACCGTATAGACGGTCCTGATATCCCGGGTTATGTTACAAAATTTGCTAATGAAAATAATTGTTTTAGCATTATGAAGTGTTATCATTGGAGTCGTAAAATTTTTAAAGATAATGGCGGAGTCTATTCCTGCAATAAAAATGGCAGAGTACAGTATGTTTATGATAATCAAAAGAAACTGCGCTTTGCCAGATGGTATGAAAAATTTAAATTTAGAAAATTAATTTATGAAAATTAATTATTATTTTTTGCCGGTTTAGATATTTGATTAAATATGTCTTTATTAAATTCTTTGTCATCAACTCTAAGTATTTTAGGCGGATACGGTTCTTCACTCCATTTAAATTGATATTTAATTTTTCCTAAAACTTCTGCATTCTCATATATATGTTTATTTTGCGGATCATAAAATATCAAATTATTATTTGAGTCTTTTGTGACTGTTATAACATGTCCTATTTTATTTTTATTAGATGAATTTTGCCATTGAAAAGCGAAAAGATACCTTTCACCTTTTTGTACTGTTTGGTCAAGATAATTAATACAATCAAATTCATTTTTTGCTTTTATTTTTGTAAACTCCGGTGTTTTTCCTGTCGCAGGGTCAATAAA
>CANQZO010000230.1 GCA_947628355.1 Candidatus Gastranaerophilales bacterium
TGCTTTCGCAAAATTTTCGCTCATTTTTTCGGCGCAACTTCGGCGTTCCGCTTCGCTCCGGCCTACGCAAAAACCGCTGTCTTGGTTTTTGCTTCACGCCTTCAAGTCATTCGCTGCATTTTGCTTTCGCAAAATTTTCGCTCATTTTTTCGGCGCAACTTCGGCGTTCCGCTTCGCTCCGGCCTACGCAAAAACCGCAAAAAAAAGGTCGCATCGCGACCACAGTCTTGTTATGGAGAAAAGGAGTGAAGGAAAATAAGTAATAAAGAAATTTGACTTATTATTACTATTCCCATTATATTATATATATAACATATATACTTTTTATATATTAATTTTCTTAATAAAAAAAGAGAACCCTTATTGTTTGGGATTCTCTTTTGAGTCCGATTTTATTGCTCTATTTAGCAGATTTTGCAGTTTCTACAATAATAGAAAATGCATCCGGTTCATTAACTGCTAAATCGGCAAGCATTTTTCTGTTAACTGTAATTTGAGATTTTTTAAGCGCATTCATAAACTTAGAATAGCTTATTCCTTGTTGTCTAACTGCCGCATTAATTCTTACAATCCACAAACGACGCATATTTCTTTTTAAATGACGTCTGTCTCTGTATTGATATTTAAGTTTTTTCATAACTGCAGTATTTGCAACTTTGAAAATTCTGCTTCTTGCGCCTTTAAAGCCTTTTGCTAATTTTAATATTTTTTTATGTCTTTTTCTTAAGACGTTACCACGTTTAACTCTCATAATTCATTCCTTTCTTCATTAATTAGATTTTCTGCACTTCGCATACGGAAGTTCTTTTAGTACCAAGTTTCTGTGTGTAGCAGAAACTTCAATCATAGAAGAAAGTTTCCTTTTTCTTGATGCACTTTTGTGCTGAAGTAAGTGGCCTTTACCTGCTTTTCTTCTTAAAATTTTACCGCCGGCAGTAATTTTATACCTTTTAGCACCACTGCGGTGTGTTTTCATTTTAGGCATAGTTTTCTCCTTTTTTAATTGACTTACAAAACGGTCGATTATGCGACATGCCTCCGCATTCTCAAACCTTATAATTTTATTTTAAAACAAACATATCTCAATGCAAGCAGATTTACGGAGCTAAAATAGTAACTACATTTCTGCCGTCCATGGAGGGTTTCTTTTCAATAGTCATTTTCTCTCCCTCAAGATCGGTTAAAAATCTGTTTGCCAAGTCATAAGCAAGATGAGAGTGCTGCATTTCTCTGCCTCTCAGCATTACAACTACTTTAACTTTATTTCCTTTTGCTATAAACTTTTTAATACTGTTAATTTTGACGTTATAATCATTAACATCAATTTTATATCTTACTTTTACTTCTTTTATATCAACGGTATGTTGTTTTTTCTTAGATTCTTTAGCACGTTTTTCAACTTCATAACGGTATTTACCGTAATCTAAAATCTTAGCAACAGGCGGAGCTTGATTAGGAGAAACAATCACTAAATCCAGACCTTTATCTTCTGCCATTAAAAGAGCTTTTGATGTTGCAACTACTCCGTGGTTATTACCCTCATCATCAATTAATCTAACCTCTTTAGCTCTTATATTTTTGTTTAAAAGCTCATTAGGTCTGCCATTTTCTCTGCTAATTTTTCTATCCTCCTAATTTGTAACGCTATCATTGTATCAGATAAGGTTTAACTTTGCAAATATCAGTTAGAATAATTTTTTTTACATTTTTTAAATTTTATATTGATTTTTAATTATGTTTTATATAAATTAAAAACATAACCGTAGACAGTCGGGGGTGAGGCAGTAAATGCCGAATGTTAACAGTGAGTGGGGGGGGGAAAAACCCAAAGCCCGCAATTGTTAAACATCACCTTAATAAAATAACCCGGCCGAGGATTAACAAATTTTTATAAAACAATTTAAAGGATTGGTTATTATATTGATTGTTGAGAATTTACGGTTAAAACGTAAATTTTTTACGTTTATAGGTCGATATAAAACAAGCAAATGAGGAGCTAAAAATGTCAACAAAAGCCTTTAAACAAGAAAAAATTGAAGCTATGAAAGAAAATTTTTCAAAGGCTAAAGTTGCAGTTGTTACCGAATACAGAGGATTAACCGTAGAAGAAATAACAAATCTTCGCCGTAATCTTCAAAAAGAAAACAGCGACTATATGGTAACAAAAAACACTTTAGCAAAAGTAGCTTCAAAAGGAACTCAATTTGAAGTTCTTTCTGAAACTTTAAAAGGACCTGTTGCAATTGCATTTGGTTTTCAAGACGAGGTAGCACCTGCAAAGATTTTAACTAAATTCATAAAAGATGTAAAAAAAGGTGAAATCATAGCATCAGTACTCGACGGAAAACTATTAAGTGCAAAAGAAACAGAAGTACTTGCAAATCTTCCGTCAAAAGAAGAATTATATGCGAAATTACTTGGCAGCATAAACTCACCTGCTACAGGCATAGTTGGAGCTGTTAACGCAGTAATGAGCAGTTTAGTAAGAGCAATGGATCAAGTTGCAAAACAAAAAACAGCGTAGTGAAATTGCAAAAGAGTAACAAACAGTAAAGTAATAAAAACAATTAAAAGGAGAAATAAAATGAGTGTAGAAGCAATTTTAGAATCAATTGAAAAATTAACATTAATTGAAGCAGCAGAATTAGTAAAAGCAATGGAAGAAAAATTCGGCGTATCAGCAGCAGCTCCCGTAGCGGTTGCAGCAGCTCCCGCAGCAGCAGGTGCAGCTCCCGCAGCTGAAGAAGCATCAGAAGTTACTGTTGTATTAGCCTCAGCAGGCGCTAACAAAATCGCAGTTCTTAAAGAAGTTAGAGCTATTACAGGATTAGGCTTAAAAGAAGCTAAAGATTTAGTAGACGGCGCTCCGAAACCTTTAAAAGAAGGTGTTAAAAAAGAAGAAGCTGAAGCTATGAAGAAACAACTTGAAGCAGCAGGCGCTACAGTTGAATTGAAATAGCGAAATTTCGTGCGAACGAAGTTCGATTTGCGAAAGCCGCAGTGAGGACAGCCGAAGGCGAACGAACGACAGGCTTGAGCGAAAGAAATTTCAAGACAGCGGTTTTTGTGTAAGGCGAAGCCGAACGAAGTAAGCGAGCCTGAAGCACTGAGGCAGAAAGTTTGCGAC
>CANQZO010000231.1 GCA_947628355.1 Candidatus Gastranaerophilales bacterium
CTCTAAAGGCATAGTATCATTTACATTGTCAAGATAAGACTGCATAAGAGAGTATATGTATTATTATCAATATCAAACCCGAAACGGATTTTAAATTTTAAAGCCCTTATAATTCTTGACGGGTCATCAATAAAACTTTTGTTATGCAAAATTCTTATTTTTTTATTGATAATATCATCATACCCGCCGCAAAAATCAATAAGTTTAAACCTTTGAGATTTATTTAATCCCAAAGCAAGAGTGTTAATTGTAAAATCACGCCTTTTTATATCTTCTTCAAGACAACAGCCAAAATTATATGCAATAGGCAGAACCCCCGATTTTTCATATTTTTCCTGCCGTGTGGAAGCAAAATCAATAATAACTCCCGATGGAAATTCTACTTTTGCTGTCCTCAAATTTTCTTGAACCGCAATAATCTTGCAAGAAAATTTATTTGCAAGAAAATCCGCAAATACAACCGCATCGCCTTGAACAGCAATATCTATATCCTTTATTGAATTGTAAAGCAACAAATCACGAACAATGCCGCCGATTAAATATATTTGAATGCCAAAATCATCCGCAGCTTTTGCTGCAAGCAAAATAGCCGATTTATAATTTTCGCTTAACAAAGCATTGAAGTCTTTATCCAAAAAAATTGACATATTTTCTCTTTTTTATGGACATATTCTAACATTTGAAAAGTAAACGCGTCAAATTAATTATTAAACTCTTTAAATACAGAGCTCAATTTATTCTGCATTTGAGCAAGATACTCAATATCAAGTTTTTGATTACCGTTTACTCTATCAGCCATTTTTTTGCCTTCTTTTCTTCTGGCTTCAACTTGTTTGGTAATAAATATGTTTAATTTAGAAATACCAATACCTAAAACAAGTCCCGAATATAAGTAACCTGCAATTTGAGAACCTGCTATTTTAAATATTTTTGTTTTAACATCCTTATCAGCAATTTTAAATAAATCAGCAAATTTCATCATTTTGCCGTTTTCAACAATATTTTTAGCGGCGGGCATAAGCACCTCATCATAAGATTTAACTGAAGCCTTAGTAAGCCAATCCCACGCATATTTTAATCCTTTTTTACCTGTTTGTGCAACGGGATTATTAATTAAATCTTTACCGCCGATACCTCTTGCAAAAAGTTTTGAAACCACACCGCCCAAAATGAGCCAGTTGGTAAAACCGAGAGTATCTTTTATAACACCCTCTCTTAATTCATTTTGATCTCTTGCAGCTAAAAATCTTGAGCCGATAGTAAGCCCGTATATTAACTTATATTGGTTAATTGAGGGGATTTTACTGTTAAACTGCAAATTAGATAATAACGATTTCGGATTTCCTATAGTGCTTATGGCAAACATAGGGAATGCAATACCCAGTGCCGTTTTCAACATTTTAAAGCCTTTTGATTTATTAGCTTTTTTATTTTCAACACCGACAAATCCGTCCTGCCCGGTACGTTTTTTTGTTAAATATCGGTTTAACGGCTGAATGCACATACACATTAATGCACTGATACCTACTCCTAAAACAGTAGTAATTTTCTTATTTCGGGACAGAGCTTTTACGAAATCCGGTAATTTTTCTGCTGTTTTATTTTTAAATGAGTTAGAAAGTGAAACGGCATTATCTATAAGCTCTCCAAGACCTGCATTAATACCTTTACTTAAAACATTTTGAGCCTCGTCTTTAACGGGACTGAGTTTAAATGCGGCTTGAGCACCCGTGTCTTTAATAATTTGAGCATTAATTAATTGTTTTAAATTCTTAACTTCTTTAAACAGCTGTTTTTTTGCATTTCCGTTTGTAGAACCTAATTCAGCCGTTTTTTCGGCAAGTTTAACAAGATTATTTTTTATTGCATCTTTTGATTCCGCAGAAATTGTTTTCCAACTTTCACCGTTTAAACCTTTAATATTTTCCAAAAAAGCCGTAAAAAATTTATCGGAAGACGCACCGGATTGTTTCCAAAGTTCTGACATATTTTTGATTGTATCGGCATTAGCAAAAATATTCTGAGCTTTTACACCGTTAACTCTGTTAAATTTACCCGAAATCAAACAGCCTGCGGCAAGTCCGATTAAGCCGACACAAGCATCAATTAAACAACTGGCACCCTCTCTGAAAGCAGCTTCTATTCCGGATTGTGTACCTCTGTTTTTGAACTCAATAACTGTTCTGGGAATAACCATTGAACATAAATCAACAACACTCGCTCCTAAAGCCGGACTTTGATTTATACCTCTCAAAATTCCGATAATTGGACCTTTAAATGATTGTTCTTTTTTTTGTATATTATTTTTAACTTCTATTGTCGGCTGTTTTATTGCTTGTATCATATATTTGAGTCTTTTCCCTAATCTTAAAATCGGTAAAATTTTTTTTTGCCATGCTCGTTAAATAACTTTTTAAATTACCAATTCCTTTAAGTTATTGACATACCGTTTACCATTGTAGCAAAACATTATTCGAATTGTAACAATATTGTATTTTTTCTTTACATATCAAAAAAAATTATTAAAGTTTTATCAGCATTCTGCCGATATACTTTTTAAGGAAATACATATATGACTAATAATAACTTTATATCAAATAACCCTTTCGGAATTAATATCGCAATTCCCAAAAAAACTATACAGGAAGTCCAAAAAGTAGTTAAAGAGGAAATTGAAAATATTTCCGTAAATCCGTTTTTAAATTACCTTGAGGAAAATGATAAAGTTTTTTCGGGTGAAGTAGCTAGGGAAATTAATAATTATTATGCGCAAATATATGCACTCGGTCAGGTAATGCGCGAGGGGCAGCCGACATCTACATTTAATATTAAAATGTAGTTTTTGCGGGATATAAAATACCGTTTTTGAGTCGGGCGGGTTGTTACTCCCTCAGGCTCGGCTGCAACAGCAGCCTCAAAATTGGTCTGACTTATTATATTTGAACCCAACTTGGAACCCGCTCTGCGGGCTGCAGCGGCAGCCTTAAAATTGGTCTGACTTATTATATTTAAGCCCAACTTGGAACCCGCTCTGCTGGCGTTGTCTTGGTTTTTGCTTCACGCCTTCAAGTCATTCGCTGCATTTTGCTTTCGCAAAATTTTCGCTCATTTTTTCGGC
>CANQZO010000232.1 GCA_947628355.1 Candidatus Gastranaerophilales bacterium
TCTTATGTATTGTGTTGATAAATCTTTTGCAGGTGCAGGCAGTACAGATCCTACTGCTGTCGGTAAATGTGATGCGTTTGATGAAAAACCTTGTACAGCATCAACTACTGCCCCGAATATGTTTATAGATGTAAACGGTGCAAAAGGACCTAACAAGATGACCACATCATCCGCTAAACCGCGTGATGTTTATCAAGCTATGATATATAACCAAAAGATTGTTCCTTATGGTCAAGCAACTCAAGAAGTTATGTATGATAAACCTGCAGCAACTTCAGGTGGTCAATAAAAAATTAACTTAAATTCATACCAACTAAAAAGGAGGAAACCTTAACGGATTCCTCCTTTTTCTGTTGATTTAAAATTTTTATCCCGCAGGGGTGTTTATCCCTTAAGTGTGTTTTATCCGTCAAGTGCGGATTTTAATAATTTGTTTAATAGCTGCGGATTAGCTCTGCCTTGGGTTTCTTTCATTACCTGTCCTACAAAAAACCCGAACAATTTATCTTTTCCGCCTCTATATAATTGAACCTGCGATGGATTGTTTTCAATAACCTTATCAACAATGGCTTTTAAAGCACCTTCATCCGATATAACGCTTAAACCTTGTTTTTCAACGATATCTTTAGCATTTCCGCCCTCTTTTAACAGGGTTATAACAATTTGTTTGCCTATATTGTTTGAAATACTGCCCGAAGTAACCATGTTAATTAATTGTGCAAAGTTTTCGGGAGTTAATTTTGTTTCTTCTATTGTAAGTTTTTCTTCCTTTAAATATGCTGCAATTTCTTTCATAAGGAAGTTGTTAGCTGTTTTTGGATCAGCACCTAAATTTACAACCTTATCATAAAAATAAGCTATATCTTGCTGTTCAACAAGAACATTAGCGTCATAAGCGGATAAACCGTATGAAACATAGCGTTCACGTCTTTTTTGCGGAAGTTCGGGCATTTTTGAAGCTATTTCGTTTACCCATTCGCGTGATATTTCAAGCGGCATAAGGTCGGGTTCGGGGAAATATCTGTAATCATGCGCGTCCTCTTTACCTCTCATAGACTTAGTAATGCCTTGATTATCATCCCAGAGCCTTGTTTCCTGCACTACTTCTTCGCCCGCTTCAACTATATCAATTTGTCTGTCAATTTCGTATTCTATAGCTCTTTGCAGTGCTTTAAAGCTGTTAACGTTTTTAATTTCGGCTCTTACGCCAAACTCTTTCTGCCCGATTGGACGAACGGAAATATTTGCGTCACAACGCATTGAACCTTCCTCAAGGTTTCCGTCACAAACACCTATGTATCTTAAAATGGTTCTTAATTCTTCCATATATGCTCGTGCCTCATCGGATGAGCGCATATCAGGCTCCGATACTATTTCCAGTAAAGGTGTTCCCGCTCTGTTTAAATCAACAAGCGAATAACTTGAGCCTGCAATACCCGATGAACCCATGTGAACAAGTTTGCCCGCGTCTTCTTCCAAGTGAGCCCTTGTTATACCTATTCTTTTACCATCAATATCTATATAGCCGTTAATACAAATCGGCTGGTCATATTGAGATATTTGATATCCTTTCGGCAAGTCGGGATAAAAATACTGCTTTCTGTCAAATTTGCAATGTTCGGGGATTGTACAGTTAAGCGCAAGCCCTGTTAAAATACCCATATTAACAACTTCTTTATTTAAAACAGGCAAAACCCCGGGCATTCCCAGCGTTATCGGGCTGACCTGCGTATTTTGCTCGTTGCCGAATTCGGTTGAGTCGCACGCAAAGATTTTTGATTTTGTCTTTAATTGTGCGTGTACTTCTAACCCTATTACAACTTCGTATTTTTTCCTTAATTCTTCCATTGTTGCCGTTGACATAATAAAACCTCTGTTTATCCCTTTTTTCTGAAAAAATAATAACATAAACACATTTATTTTTTTAGCAATTCAAAACAGTTTTTCTTAAATTTAATTATTCCCTCTGATTGCATGCGTGAAAGCTCGCGTGACAGTGCGCTTCTGTCCGTGCATAAAAATCTCGCCATTTCTTCTCTGCTGTATGGTACGGAAAATATCCCCTGCGCTGTTTTATAGCTTTCTAAAAAGGCTAAAATCTTTTCTCTGATTGTTTTTTGACCTATAATATCTATTTTGTCGGAAAGCAATGAATTTCTTTTTGATATCATTTTTATTATGTTTTTGATTATTCTCAAATGCTGCGGGCATAACTTTTCGCACGGAGTTATTACTTTTTCGTAAGGTAAAAATAATACTTCGCACCCTAATTTTGTATAAATATCAACAGGGCTTTTATTTACACCGCATGAAACAATGTTGTGTCCGAATATGTCATTGATTTTAAGCGTTTCTAATAATACATTATCCCCGTGGACATCGGGCTTTGTAATAACCGCACTGCCCTCAAGCATAACACCCAGATAGTTTATCTTGTCTGATATCCGTAAAACATAAGAGTTTTTCTTAAAAACTTTTGTTTTTATCCCTATACACTTTAGCAGTTCAAGGACTGCTTCATTTTCTATTCCATCAAATAAATCTATTTTCAGCATTAAAATGAACTTCTCTTTTTCTTTGATTTTTTCAAAGTGGTAATATGTAAATCTTTTTTTGCGTTATCTATGGAAATTTTGGCAAGCGGTTTATGGTTTCTTCTGTCATAAAATACAAGCCAGTGTTCGCGTTTTGGGTCATTAACCGAGAAAGATAAAATCCCCGAAACATTTTCGCCTCTTTTTATGGTTTTCATTGCAAGTGAGTTCTTGTAATCGGTAAATATTGACGGGTTAAAACTGTTATGTAAATCACTTACCATGGCTATATCAAATGTTGAAAAATCCGTTTTGGAGTTGTTTTTTATTATTAAATCCAAAGAAATGGTGTTTAAATTGCCGAAAGGGTCTTCTTCAAGAAAAATATCGGTTATGGATACATCAAGCCCCTCGTATTTAATTTCCTCCTGCCGAGTTGCCTCATGTGTCATTACGGGGATTTCTTCGGAACTTTTTATTTTAACTTTTATCTCATCCCCCGGAGAAATAAGAACATCTTTCCCTTTTCTGAATAAACTTAAGCCTAAAGCAATAACGCTGCCCAGAGCAGCACCGCCCGCAAG
>CANQZO010000233.1 GCA_947628355.1 Candidatus Gastranaerophilales bacterium
ATTATTCGGCGATGGAGCAGGCGCAATGATGTTAACTGTATCCGATGACGAACAGGATGATATACTTGCCGTCAGTTTAAAAGCAGAGGGTAATTTAGGCGACTATATTAAAATGCCTATTCCGGGGAAAAATTGTCCGCTCGTTGAACCTAATGAACAAGAACCCATGTTTGTCAAAATGAACGGAAAAGAAGTTTATAAGTACGTTGTTACAAAACTTCCGGGATATATTGAAGAATGCGTTGAAAAATCGGGATTAAAAATGAATGAAATAGATTATCTCGTTCCTCACCAAGCAAATATGAGAATTATAGAAGCATTGGAAGAAAGATTAAAATTTAACCCCGAAAACGTAATATCAAATATAAAAGAATATGCAAATACATCGGCAGCATCAATACCGATTGCACTCACGGAAGCAATACAATCGGGGAAAATTAAACTTCCGGCTACTGCGATATTAACAGGTTTTGGGGCAGGAATGACTGTCGGGACTACAGTAGTAAGATTAAGAGAGGGTATAGCTTAATGAATAAATTTGCACTAATATTCCCGGGGCAAGGTGCTCAAAAAACGGGAATGGGAAAAGAATTATATGAAAATTCACTTGCAGCAAGAAAAGTTTTTGAAACTGCAGATGAAGTTTTAGGCCGCTCTATTTCGGATATATGCTTTAACGGAAGTGAAGAAGAACTGACAAAAACAATAAATTCACAGCCCTGCATATTAACGGTATCACTTGCAGCATATGAAGCATTAAAAGAAAAATGCAATATGGAAATAGCTTGCAGTGCAGGTCACAGTCTCGGAGAATACGCAGCATTATACGCTGCAGGTGCAATTGATTTAAAAACGGTACTTGAATTAATACAAAAAAGAGCATTTTTAATGAATGAAGCCGCAGAAAAAACAAACGGTTCAATGGCTGCAGTTCTCGGATTATCAGATGAACAGGTAATAAATATAGTAAATCAAACAGATAATGTTTATGTTGCAAACTATAATTCCCCGGGGCAAGTAGTAATAACAGGGGATAAAGAACAAATAAATAACAATCTTGATAAATTTAAAGAAGCAGGAGCAAAAAGAGTTATTCCGTTAGCTGTTTCGGGGGCTTTCCATTCTCCTTTAATGAAAACGGCAGGCGAAGAATTTGTTAATTTTATAGAAAATTATGAATTTAACGATACAATAATTCCCGTTTATACAAATGTTGACGCAAAAGCGGAAACAAAAGGAAGTGAATTTAAAAATAAACTCCCGCGGCAAATTTATTCATCGGTTATGTGGACACAAACAATAAATAACATAAAATCAAGCGGAGTAATTAATTTTATAGAACTCGGACCGGGGAAAGTGCTTGCGGGTTTAAACAAAAAAATCGATGCACAAATTAACACCTATAATATATTTGACTGTGAATCACTTGAAATCACAATCAATGAAATAACAAACAATAAAGAAAAGGAGCTTGTGTAATGGGTGAAAATAAAGTTGCTATAGTTACGGGTGCTTCAAGAGGTATAGGCAGAGCCTGCGCATTAGAACTGGCAAAAGCAGGTTATAATATTGCCGTAAGTTATGCGGGAAATGATGAAGCAGCCAATAAAACAATAGAAGATTTAAAATCGCTTGGCGTTAAAGCAAAAGCATATAAATTTAACGTAGCGGATAAAGAAGCATGCTTAAAGGCTGCGGAAGAAATATTGTCGGAATTCGGCGGAGTTGATGTACTGGTAAACAATGCAGGAATAACCCGCGACGGATTATTTTTGCGAATGAATGCTGAAAACTGGGAAGCAGTAATAAATACAAATTTAAACAGTGCATTTTACATGTCAAATGCAGTAATAAAAACAATGGTAAAACAGCGCAGCGGAAGTATAATTAATATGTCAAGCATTGTCGGAGTAATGGGAAATGCAGGACAGGCAAATTATTCGGCAGCAAAAGCAGGATTAATAGGTTTAACAAAAACACTTGCAAAAGAACTCGGTTCAAGGAACATAAGAGTTAATGCAATAGCTCCCGGCTTTATCCAAACAGACATGACAAAAGATTTAGACACCGAAAAAATGGCGGAACATATACCGTTAAAAAGACTCGGGCAACCCGAAGATATAGCAAAAACAGTTAAGTTTTTAGCTGAAGACGGTTTATATATAACAGGTCAAGTAATCGGTGTAGACGGCGGACTTGTTGTATAGTTAACAAATTTGCAAATTTGTTTGTAAATAGTATAATAAAATCATAATAAAAATAATAAGTATTAGTTAAAATGAGGTAGAAAAAATGAGTGACATTCTTGAGAGAGTAAAAAAAGTTGTTGTAGAACAATTAAGCGTAGATGAAAGCGCAGTTACTCCCGAAGCAAGTTTTACAGCTGATTTAGGTGCTGATTCATTAGATACGGTAGAATTAGTAATGGCATTTGAAGAAGAATTCGGATGCGAAATTCCTGATGAAGAAGCAGAAAAAATCGCAACAGTACAAGATGCTGTAAATTATATCGAAGCAAATTCATAATTGCCCGATAAATCAATATAGATTTAATGAGGGGTGCTTGGATAGTGCAAGTTCTCCTCATTTTATTAACAGAATAAATAGGTGAAAAAATGACTAAAAGACGTGTAGTAATAACAGGCATGGGTGTAGTATCACCCTATGGAGTCGGCTCAGATAAGTTATGGGATGGAGTTGTAAACGGCAGAAGTGCTGTTTCTAAAATTGAGAATATGGAAGATATGAGCAGACACACTGTTTTAATCGGCGGTGAAATAAAAGAAACAGTTTTTAATCCTATTGACTATTTTGAGCCTAAAGAAGCAAGAAGACTTGATAAATACTTACAATATGCAATTGTAGCAGCGAGAGAAGCTGTAGAAAATTCAAAAATAAAAGAAAGCGGAATTGATCCCTATAGATTCGGAGTAATAGTAGGTTCAGCGGCAGGCGGTTTCCATACAATAGAAAAAAGCTATGCCGATATGCTGAAAAAAGGACCTACAAAATGTTCACCTTTTACAATCCCAATGTTAA
>CANQZO010000234.1 GCA_947628355.1 Candidatus Gastranaerophilales bacterium
GGCTAAGAAATTGTATGAATATTTTATTTCAAAAGTTAATGAGCAGAATATCCCTGTTAAAACGGGAATTTTCGGGGCTCACATGGAAATATCGCTTTTAAATGACGGCCCCGTTACGTTTATTATTGAGGCTCCCGAATTATAAATTTTTGTAAATTGATGTTCTTATACAAGCAATATTTATATTTACATGCGTTAAATAATACGTAAAATAAAAAATTGTTCACTAAAAATTTGTGTATATTATAATATTCACAAAGACAAGGAAAAACAAATGAAAATTTCACCTATAAGTTTTGGATTGAGTAATTCTCAAACAAGTCATATAATGCCTGCAACGGTAAGACATAATTCTTTGGCGGATATGGAATTTAATATAGTAGCAGACGCTATAAGATGCCAGAACTTAAAAAATCAGATGAATGTAAGATTATCTAATTTAAGACGCAATCTTAACAGTTGTATTGCTCAAAATGCTTATAAAATGTAGTTTATATTGTACTTATTATTTGAAGCGGATAATCAAATAATAATTCTTCTCTTGCAATAATGCGGATATTTGAAATCATTTGCGAAAGCACTAAATATATAATATGTCTTATTTTCATTGGTGCAATAAGTATTATTTCTTTTGCATCGGGAGTATATTTTTTAACTTTTTCTTTTAAATTATTAACAATATTTTCAATATTTGTGCTGTCAATTCTGATTATTTCATCGTCTGATTTATTAGAGATGAACTGTTTTAAGCTGTTTTCGGATAATTCATAAGCGTATATTGTTTTATCCTCGGCATTTACTAATGACTTGCTGATTTGTCTTGCCAGTGCTACTCTTATTCTTTCCAAAAGTTCTTCTTTGTTTGTTTCATCGGCAAAATCGTTTATTTTTTCAAATACGTAGACTATATCTTTTATTGATACTTTTTCTTTTATTAAACCTGTCAAAATATATTTTAATTCGGCAATTGATAAATAATCGGGAATAATATTTTCAATAAGATACAGGTTTTGATTACCGACAATTTCAATGTAGCGGTTTATATCGGAGTAGTCAAAAATATCATCAATATATTTTGTAATTGTATGTTCAATCAAACGGGCAATGTATTCGTTTGTATCACAGCCTTTAGTCCAAAAGTCTTTAGATTTACTTTCTTCAATCCAGATAATGTCCTGTCCTGTTATAATATCAATATCTTTAACGGAATTTTCGGGTAATTTCTCAATATTGAGTTCATTTTTAAAGAACATGGTATATCCCATGTAGGCTCTGGAATTAATTACGGGAATACCTCTAACTTTAATTGAAAATTCGTTTTCGCTTAAGCTGTCATCTAATTCAATATTGATTTTAGGTATAATATAGCCTAAACTTTCGGTTAAATTCTGTCTTATTAATACTATTTGAGAGAGCATATTATATTCGTTGTCGCCGTCAAGAATATCCATAAGCTCCTCGGATATTGAAAGAGTCAGTTTTTGCTCGCCGAGTTTCTGCTCCATAATATCGGGATTAATTACTTTTGCAAGTTTTTTCTTTAATTCATCCAATTCGTTAATGTGCTTTGAAATTTCGTCATTTAATACAGCGCGCGAATCTTCCGAGGTTTCATCAATTAAAGATTTTACCTGTGCTATTTTTTGGCGTTTTTCTTTTATTTTCTTTTGAATATCACAGCAAAGCTCATAAGGATCAAGCTCGGGATTTATAATACGCTCTATTCGTGATTTAAAATTAAGCAAATCGGAATTTTCACTTAAAGCGTTATCTTCATTTTCTGCTTCTTTAATAAAAATGCAGTTATAAAAAATATCTTCATCATTTTCAAGCTCTTGAATTGAATATATTTCCCAGCCTTCTTTTGACATGTCGTTCAAGAGTGCTTCAAGTTTTTCGTTATCATTATAAGGTGATGTTCTTATGGTATAGATATTTCTTGTTTTGTTATACATTTTTATTTCCTTATTGTTTTTTATATTTTATCACAAAATGGCATTATTTTTGAATGAACCCCTCAGCTTTTTTGCCGTCGCAGTTATATTTAAGAATATAATATCCTTTACCCGAATCAAAAATATCTGCATAGTTTTCGGCAGCACGACGTTCTTTAAAAGCTGCAAGTTCTTCTTCAGCCTTATGGAATTTTTTTAATTTTTTATGCAATTTATAATATTCAAGTTTGGCAATAATTTCATCTTCCTCCATTCGTTCTTCATCTGTGTACATTTTTTCAACGAGTTTAATAACTTTAACTCTTGCTTTAAGTTTATTGCTCTGGTAAAGGTCTAAAAACTTCATATCATCTGATAAAACAACCATATAGTAACCTTGGGCGATAGAGTTTCCCCATTCGTCATATAAATTGCACGGCAAAGTAAGATTTGGATATTGACTGGAGTCGGGGCCGTGTTTATATTCGGGCTGTTCATTGTCATAAAGTCCCGACGGATAAAACGGCACGGGATAGTGCCTTGACGGGCCGTTAAAATCCGTCATAAAATCGTATGCAATTAAACTTCCGTCAATAATCATTTAAGATTATTTTATCAGATGTTGTATAAATTTTCTAATTTTTGTATATAATAGGAATAGAAACGAGGTTTTTTATGGATAGAAACAAGATTTTAAGTTATATCCCGACGGTAATAGAATCATCATCAAACGGGGAAAAGTCATTTGATATATTCTCAAGATTATTACGCGAGCGGATAATATTTTTAGGCGAAGAAATAGATGATGAGCTTGCAAATTCTGTTGTAGCGCAGTTATTATTACTGGATTCGGAAAACCCCGAAAAAGATATAATGATGTATATTAATTCTCCGGGCGGAGTTATAACGGCAGGAATGGCGATTTATGACACAATGAACCATATAAGAGCGGATGTATGCACAATATGTTTAGGTGAAGCTGCATCAATGGGCGCGTTTTTACTTTCGGGCGGAACAAAAGGAAAACGAATGGCACTGCCGAGTGCAAGAATAATGATACATCAGCCTTTAGGCGGTGCGCAGG
>CANQZO010000235.1 GCA_947628355.1 Candidatus Gastranaerophilales bacterium
GGCTCCGTAAAGGATGTAATACCCTCGGCATTAAGCCCTGCAAGTAAAATGCAAGATTTTACCTGCGCTGAAGCAAGTTTGGAATTATAATTAATTCCGTTCAGCTTACTGCCTTTAATTTTTATGGGAAGTTTATAGTCGTTATGGATAAATTCAGCGCCCATAAGCTCTAACGGTTCAATAACTCTTTTCATCGGACGGCGTGATAAACTTTCATCACCAAACAATTCGGTATTAAAATTTTGCCCGGCAAGTATTCCCGCCATTAATCTTGTTGTTGTTCCCGAATTCCCGCAGTCAAGAGCAGATAAGGGTTCTTTTAATGCGTTTTTTGAGTTGATAATAAGTTCTTTCGATTTGATTTTCTCAACGTCACATCCGAGCATTTCAATAATTGTTAATGTTGACATACAATCAGCGCCTAGTGAATAATTTGATATTTTTGATTGGCCTTTTGTCAGGGCTGATAACATAAAAGCTCTGTGGGTAATAGATTTATCCGCGGGAATTTCAATTGTACATTTAAGCGGTTTAGATTTTTCAACGGTTATATTCATCTGTAATCCCTGTTTATTTTTTCGGGGTGGTTTGATTGTGATAAAACAATTTCGCGGTATTCGTTTTTATCAATGTTAACACCCATATTTTTGATATCGATTTTGAATTTTTTTGATTTTTTCTTTTTATTTTCGTCCATAAATTTTATACCGTCATTGGAGTTTTTGTTCTGTATTTTTCTATGCTGTCATAAGTTAAGTCGGGATTTTTCATATAATACTGCAGCGCCTCTAAATATGCTTTAGCAGTATCAAGCACCGTAAAGCAGGGTGTTGAATACATTTCGGCAAGCGTTCTTATTAAAAACCCTCTGTCCTCTGAACCATATCGAACGGAATTATTGTTGGTTGTAGGAGTATTTATAATAAAGCACAGGTCTTTATTCTTCATATTTCTCTGCATTTTTTGAATATCAAATTTTTCTATTTCTTTAGATTCTATGTTATGCAGTTTTAAGAATTTATGAGTACCTGTTGTTGCAACCAGTCTGTATCCTAAATCAACCAAAGTTTGCGCAACGCTTACGCAGTCTTTTTTATAGTGGTCGTTTATTGATATAAGTACGTTGCCTCTTTGAGTGGAAAGTTTATATCCTGCCGCTAAAAATCCTTTGGCAAGCGCTCTTTCGTAGCTTGTATCAATGCCCAAAACTTCGCCCGTTGACTTCATTTCGGGAGCTAATGCAGGGTCTATTCTGTTCAGCTTTTGGAACGAGAATATAGGTATTTTGGCGCATACAAGGTTTGTAGTATCTGCTAAACCCGTTTTATAGCCTTGATCGATTATGGATTTACCAAGTATCGCGTCTATGGCTATCTTAACCATCGGAATGCCCGTTACTTTGCTTAAAATCGGCACTGTTCTTGAAGCACGAGGGTTTACCTCAATGATATAAGCAATATTATCTTTTAAGACAAATTGAATATTCATTAATCCTTTTACTTTCAAGGCTCTTGCGATTTTTTCGGTGTATGTTACAAGATTTTGTATTATATCTTCAGGTATTGTTCTTGTAGGATAAAGTGCAATAGAGTCGCCCGAGTGAATACCTGCGCGCTCGATATGCTCTGTTATTGCAGGAATTAATACGTTTTCTCCGTCTGATATTACATCTAATTCAAGTTCGGTACCTTCTATATATTGGTCAATCAAAATCGGATGTTCATCGGAGAACTTTAACGCACCTTCAATGTATGAAATTAATTCATCTTTATTATATACAACCTGCATTCCGCGTCCGCCGATTACGTAAGACGGGCGAACCAAAAGCGGATAACCAAGAGTTTTCGCAACTTCTAAGGCTTCAGACTGCTTGCGGACTGCAAATCCTTTTGGCTGCGGGATTTTCAATTCTCTTAAAAGCTGTTCAAACAGTTTCCTGTCTTCTGCCGTATTTATTGACTCTAAAGAAGTCCCAAGTATCTTTACTCCGCGCTCATAAAGTTTTGGGGCTAAGTTTATTGCTGTCTGCCCGCCAAATTGAACCATTACGCCTTCGGGATTTTCTTTTTCAATAATATTCATAATATTTTCAATATTCATAGGTTCAAAATATAATTTATCCGCTACGTCAAAATCGGTTGAAAGCGTTTCGGGATTTGAATTGACTATTAAAGATTTATAGTTATTGTTTCTTACTTCCCAGGCAGCATGTACCGAACAGTAATCAAATTCTATCCCCTGCCCTATTCTTATCGGACCTGAACCCAATATAAGTATTTTTTTATCGTTATTATTAGCTTGCGATTCATCAACTTCATTGTATGTTGAGTAATAATAAGGCGTATATGCTTTAAACTCTGCCGCACAGGTATCTACTATTTTAAATGAAGCACTTATTGAATTTTCTTTTTTTATACGCTCTATTTCCGCGACGGATTTTTGTGTGTATTTTGCAATTTCTTCATCTAAAAATCCTTTTTCTTTTGCTTCTAAATACAGAGCAGGTGTGAAAGTTTCCGTTTTCAGCTTGTTTTCAAAATCAACAAGAGATTTTATTTTATATATAAACCATTTATCTATTTTTGTTATTTTATTGATTTCATTAACGCTTATACCGCGGTTTAGGGCTTCTGCCACTCTGAAAATTCTTCTGTCGTCTTGAACATGCAGTAATGCTTTTAATTCTTCCTCGCTGCATTCCATGTGGCGTCCTCGCAGCAGCCCCGTATATTTTGATTCTATTGAAGTTATAGCTTTTTTAAATGAGCTTTCAAAGGTTCTTCCTATTGCCATAACTTCGCCCGTAGCTTTCATTTTTGTACCTAAAATTCTGTCGCCGTGTTTGAATTTATCAAACGGCCATTTCGGAATTTTTGTTACCACATAGTCAATAGCAGGTTCAAAAGCAGCTACCGTCTTTTTGGTTATTGAGTTTGGAATTTCGTGCAAATTGTAACCTATTGCAATTTTTGTTGTTATTTTTGCAATCGGATAC
>CANQZO010000236.1 GCA_947628355.1 Candidatus Gastranaerophilales bacterium
GTAGCGCAGGGGACTCATAATCCCTTGGTCGTAGGTTCGAATCCTACCGGGCCCAGTTTTATTGTTTTCCTATAATAAATTTAAAGTGCAAATTTGTTTATAACTGCAGTATTGACAGGTATTATCAGTCCTTTCATCAGGGGGATTAAAATTCATTTTATCAATGTTTTCATAAACATAATTTATTTTATCTTTTATTATTTCGTTGTCCTCATTAGTGAGTGTTATGTAATAGTTTTTTTCTGAATCTTCGGCAAAAATAATTCCTGCTTTTGATACTTTTGTATTGGGATTTGAAAGTTCAAATGCAAATTTATAAAATCTTAATTGATTTAAGTAATGTTCAAAATCCCCGCCGTCAATAATTTTATTCTTTGATTTAGCGCTTCCCGTTTTATAATCATAAAGTTCAAAAGTTCCGTCAGAATTCTTTTCAATCCTGTCAACAAAACCTTTTAAAAATTTGTTATTATAAGGAATATGGTTTAAATATAATTCTGTTGCATAAATTCTTGAATATGGAATTTGAGTGAAATTTTTATAAAATTCAGTAAGTGATTTTTCGCCCCGAAGTGTAAATTCTTCTTTTTTATTTTGAGATTCAAATTTTTGTTTGTTTATATAGTAGTGAAAATCCTCAATCATCTCGGATAAAGGTGGATAATTGTCTTTTTCCTTAGCTTTTTTTACTGCAGTTTCAAGAGTTTTATGTATTGCGCTTCCGTAGCTTGCGCTGTCTGATGAGTCTTCATATACGGGTATTTTTAATATTTCCGAGTATAAAAATCCTCTCGGACAGTTTAAATACGAGCTCATTGAACTGGGGCTTATAATAAATTCTTTTGTTCTTGCTTTTATTTCTTCATAAAAATCTGTTTTGTAGTCATATTTGCATTTTGTTATTGATTGAGCTATCTCAAGTGCGTAATTTTCTCTCGGCAGTTCGTGTGTATATGTTTGAGTTAAATTATCCTCCTCCGATATAACATTTGAAAGGTGGCGAGTTAATTCTTGCGGGCTCCCGTCAATAGAATTGGAGCACGAAAGCATTAAAAAATGTTTTGCTCTTGTTATGCCTACAAACAATAATCTTAATTGTTCGGATTCTTTTGCCTGCTCAATATCCGTATCAGTGTCATTCTTTTCAATAGGGAGTGTCATTGTCTTTGTTATTCTTTTTCCCTCCCATTTTCTTGCTGTTAAATTAGGGATAAAGACATAATCAAACTCACGACCTTTTGATGAATGTATAGTTAGCAGCTGAACTGCATTTTGAGTATATTCTTCTTTATCTATCAATATTGGAATGCTGCTTTCAAAAGAATTCTCAATGTGATTTATAAAATCCGATAATGTTTTTGTACTGTCCCGATTTATAAGTCCCTGCGCTTCATCAATAATCTTTTTAATTGCGTATATATTTTCACTTCTGTTTATTTCGCAGTCAATATAGTATTTTAAAATCCCTGTTGCATTGACTGTTTCAATTATTAAATTTCTTATATTCTCACTTGATTTGTACATTCTTAAAAAATCATAGACGGAAATAAAATTTTCAACAGCCTGTCTGTTTTTCCATTGTCTTGATTTTAAATTTTCTTTAATGCTGCTTATTAAATCTTTTCCGTTAATCCTTGTTTTTTCTAAAAGAAAATTGTAATCTTCAAGGTCAAAGTTAAACGGTTCCGATATTAAAAGCGCATATAATTTATCAGCATACATTTGATTGTTTTCTAATGCCTGCAAATAAAAATACACAATAATTGATGAATTTATATCAAAAATGCTTTTATTTGATTTTATTTGATATTGAATATTTTTAGCTTCAAGCAGTTTTGCAAAATTAGTCAATTCATTATTATCTCTTGTTAGAATGGCAATTTTTGATAAATCTTTTTCTCCGTCTTTGTTTGGGCAGTCATCAGATTTTATTAATTCTTCAATTTGAGAAACAATAAAGTTATTTTCCTGCTTTATATCTGCAAATGTATGAATTTGTATCTTCTTATTTAACGGAACAATATTAGGATTTTTCGCAGTTAATTTCTTTGAAATATTATAATTTGCAAATTTCGGGTTGTTTTCAAGTCTTGATTTATCTTGAGAAATAACTTTATAGCTGAAATCTAATATATTTTGAGTCGAACGGTTGTTTTCGTTTAAGCATATTACATTTGTATTAGGATATTTTATTAAAAATTTTTCAAGAGTGTCTGTTTTTGCGCCTTGAAATTCATAAATAATTTGGTCATCATCGCCTACGACAAAAATATTATCTGTTTTTGCACCCTCTGCGAGTTTAAAAACTATGCTGTTTTGAGAATAATTAGTGTCTTGATATTCATCAACAAGAAAGTATTTGAATTGAGAAGCAGCCTGCCGTAAAAATTCATTTTTGTACTCAAAAGCATCAAGCACAAGGCATATCATGTCATTAAAATCAATTAAATTATTTTTTTTCAGCTTAATATCATAGCATTCATAAATATCCCAAGCCTCTTTTGCTTTTCCCATTTTCTTTTTATGGTCATCAAGTGATTTTAAAAAGGTTTTAACGAGTTTTCCGTTTTCTTCACGCTCTTTGTATTCTTTGTTTAATTCGTTTAACTTTCCCATCCATTCTTTGTGCGTGTTTAGGGTGTTAAAGTATTCTTCTTTTGTTACTCTGTTTGATTTTATTTCATCAACGGCACTTAAAAGTTCTGAAATGTAATAATAAGAATCTCCCCATTTTGTTTTGTAATATTGGGGTTTTATTTCGTCAATGACTTCTTTCATCAGGGCTCTTTTTGTAATGTCATCAATAAGACTTACCCCGTCTAATAATTCAAATTCATAAGGGTATTGCTTTATAATTTCATTACAAAAAGCGTGATAAGTATTAACAACAACAG
>CANQZO010000237.1 GCA_947628355.1 Candidatus Gastranaerophilales bacterium
CAGTATACCGGCGACGAAATCAGCTACCTTGTTGATCCTAACGGTATGAAAGTTTCTTCGGTTAACCCGAAAGAAAAAGTTACAATCGCTTTCGGATGCCAGGAACAATAATTTAATTTATCTCTATAGAGGTGCAAAAGTCCCCGCGAATACTCGGGGACTTTTTGTTAATATTTTACTATTTTGCGTTAAAATATTTCTCTAGGTCTTGACGGGTTATACCGATTTTATTATTTATGTTTATAATTCTTAAGGTTATTGTATCGTTGTTATTTTGTATATTTACATAACAATTATTTAATTGTGTGCAAGAGCCGTCACCTGTAAATATTAATTGATAACCGTCATATTCAACAATATTTCCTGTTCTTTTTGAATTAGGTGTACCCATTTCAAACAATTTTGCAAGAGTTTCGGAATCATAGTAGGTGTAGCTTTTATTTATCTCAGCCCCGGAATATAGCCCCTTCGCAGTATTGTATACAATCATTTTTGCAGGATGTGCCTGTCTGACTTTATCAAAAGAACTATACATTGCAGGAAGACACATTGACGCAAGAAAGGATATAACCATAAGAATTACAACGGCTGCACCCCAGCGTTTTTGTATAGTGTAAAAATGCTCTATACTTTTCCAATGCTTATTTTGCCATGCCCATGTATTTCCTTTTAAACCAAAGTATATAAAGAATCCGAATCCAATTAAACCCCCTATCATAAGTAAAAATAAATATAATGATTTATCTGAATTTTTACTAATCTGCTGTAATATATATAATATTACGTAAATAATCAAGTATAAAACAAACGGTTTTATTGTTTTATTAAATAATCCCCAAATAATATTAAAACAGCCTGCACCCCAGTTAAACCTTTTTGCAACGGCATCGGGAACTTTACATTTTGCACCTTGTCCGGAATTATTTTCGATTGTATTTTTCTCTTCCATTTTCTTACCTACTTATTATTTACTTAATAATTATATAAATATTTGAATACTATGTTAAATACTTAATATATATTTAAAGAAGTAGTATAATTAAATTAGAAAAGTGAAAAGGAGAAATATGTCAGATAATGTTGAAATGGTAATTAAGTGTCCTGCTTGCGGTTGTGATATGGAAAAGATATTTATGCACTCATTAGGTATAAATTTGGACGTTTGTACCAAAGGTTGCGGCGGCATATATTTTGATAACAGAGAATTAAAAGTATTTGATGATCATAGTGAAGATATATCAAAGTTAGAAGAATTATTAAAAAATAAAAAATTTAAGCATGTTGATGAAACAGAAACAAGATATTGCCCGATTTGTGGAAATACTATGGTAAAAAATTATGCAAGTCCTAAAAAAGAAATTCAAATTGATGAATGTTATAATTGCGGCGGTAAGTTCCTTGACTATGGCGAGCTTAATAAAATCAGAAATGAATATAATTCGATTCAGGAAAAAAATAAAGATGCTGATAAGGAATTTTATACAAACTATATAAATGAAAATATAGAACCTGATTCAAAGGAAAAATTTTATAAAGAATTAAATTCAAAAGGTTCTGATGAAATGAATAAACATATTGAAAATATAAATCTTTATAAGATACAGCAACGTTTACCATATAACAAAAGAATAAGTTATAAAAAATTATCTTCTTTTATTGATTATATTATATTTAACATTAATTCAAAATAATATAAAAAAAGCACACATCGGGGCTTTTTTAGATATCTATTTTTTCCATTAATTCATCAGATATATCAAAGTTTGAATACACATTTTGAATATCATCGTGTTCTTCAAGTTTTTCCATTAATCTGAGAATATTTGTTGCCGTTTTTTCATCTGTTACTTCAATTGAGTTCTCGGCAATTCTGGTAAGTTCTGCCGATGTTCCCTTAAAGCCGTTTTTTTCGAGTGTTTCAACGCAAGTTTGGAAATCTTCGGGAGATGTTATTACCTTATATACTTCATCTTCTTCAACAACATCTTGAGCATTTGCTTCAATAGCAGCTTCAAATAATTTATCAAAATCCGTATCTTCTTTAGGAAATTCAATTGAACCAACCTGTTTAAACATCCAGCCTACACAGCCTGTTTCTCCGAGATTTCCTCCGAATTTTGAAAAATAGCTTCTGATATCTCCTGCCGTTCGGTTGCGGTTATCGGTCATTGCTTCGATAAATATTGCTGTTCCGCCTGCACCGTAGCCCTCGTAGGTTAATTCTTCCACATTATCTGCACCGCCTGCACCGGAACCTTTTTCAATAGCTCTTTTAATATTATCGTTAGGCAGACCTGCAGCTTTTGCTCTGTCTATTGCTGTTCTTAATCTAAAATTACCCGCAGGATCAGGGCCTCCAAGTTTTGCTGCAACGATTAATTCTCTTGAATATTTTTGAAAAGCAACGCCTCTTGCCGCATCTACTGCCGCCTTTTTGTGCTTAATTGTTGACCACTTTGAGTGTCCTGACATATATTTCCCTTTCCTATATTGTTTGTTTTTTATTTTATTGTAATATAAAGTTATGGAAAATGAAACCGATACAAATTTAAAAAAGGCTCTTGATTATTTCAAAGCGGCAGATTATGAAAATGCAGCTGCCTCGTTTATTTCAGCGCTTGAAAATGATAATAACAATCCTAACATTTTAAATAATATAGGTCTTTGTTATTCAAAATTGGCTAAAGATGAGTTGGCAATTGATTATTTTATTCGCACTCTTTCGGTTAATCCTAAATCGGTTCAGACTTATATTAATTTATCAGATGTTTATTACAGAAATAAAAATATAATTGACGCAATTAATTTGCTTGAAAATGCCGTTACATTAATGCCAAAAGAAATTGCGTTAAAACATTATCTTTCAAGGTTTTA
>CANQZO010000238.1 GCA_947628355.1 Candidatus Gastranaerophilales bacterium
TTTAATGTACAATTTAGAAATAGCCGGTGATAGGAATCGAACCTACAACCTACGGTTTACAAAACCGTTGCTCTACCATTGAGCTACACCGGCACTTATCGTGCTTATTGTATAATATATAGGACATACTCTATTGTCAAGAAAAATTTATTTTTTGCCATTTCTGCTTCATTGGGATATTATACATTCTATACCTTACCGATTTACTTTTATGCTGAATTGATTTATTAAATCATTGGCAGAGTATAAAAGGAGCATAATATGTCTAATGTTTTAGAAGTTAACGACGATAATTTTGAAAATGAAGTTTGCAAAGAAGATAAACTTACCCTTGTTGATTTTTGGGCAACTTGGTGCGGTCCGTGCCGAAAACTTTCACCTGTCATTGATGAACTTGCTCAAGAGTTTGACGGGAAAGTTAAATTCGTTAAAATTAAGGCTGATGAGAATATGCAAACAGCTCAAAAATACTCAATAAGCGGTGTTCCCTGTTTATTGATTTTCAAAAACGGCGAACCTGTTGAACGCATTGTTAATCTCGTTCCAAAATCAATTATTACATCTAATTTAAACAGGCATTTATAAATTATGGAATATAAAGAATATAATAACAATTATTTTAGCTGGCAAGGAGTTATAAACAGAAAAAACTACATAATTAATATGTTTATGCTTATTGCTATATTCATTTTAACTTCGCTTGTCCCTTTTCAAAATTTTGAACGGTATATAAATTTTAAATTCATATACTCAACATTAATCTTCTCAGTCAATTTTTTTAAATTTATTATAATAATGTCGGCACTTTCCGTTATATACAGACGAATTGCCGACTTTTCCTCCGGTAAATCTTATAAATTTAAAATGAATATGAACCGTGTTTTTGCCTTTTTTTATGTCTTTCCGTTATTATATCTCTTTTGCCTAAAATATTTTTTTAATTTTTACACTTTAGATATATTTTCTTTGGCATTGGGATGTTTTGGCTTTATTTCGGCAATAATATTCTGCTTTATAAAAGGAGATTAAAATGAGTGATGACAGGCTTTTTGCATCAAATAACGCAATCGGAAGAAAATGGTATTTTTTAAATTTAATTATTCTTACAATATTAATCATTGTTACGGAATTTATATTTAAAAAATATATTATTCCGCATACAACGACAGAAGTTTATAATCAAATAGCACACGGAATGCTCTATTTTGCTTATTTAATTTATGCAATAACATTTTTTGCTCTTATAGACAGAAGATTATACGATATCACGGGTGACAGAGACAGTAATATATACAAAAATACGGCAGGGATTATGAAACTTATTGTATTATTGAATATAATAGTAATATTTTTTGAACATTTTTCCGTTAAATTACCCGTTAGCTATGAAACTGAATGGTTAATAATTGCAGTATCGAATACTATTTTTATAATAATGACCTTAATTTTGGGACTATTCAAAGGTAAAATTTCAAATCTCAGTTATGAAGAATACAAGAAAAAGATAAAATACTTAAATTAAAAAATTTAGAAAAATTAAATTTATATAAAGAAAAAAATAATATGGTATAATACTGTTTATAGTTAAAAAGGGAAGTATTATGCCGAAAAAACACATATATTTTGTAGATGTAACAAACCGTGACGGAGTACAAACTTCAAGGTTAGGTTTAGCTAAATTGCAAAAAACAATTATAAATTTAATGCTGGATGATATAGGAATAACACAATCGGAATTCGGATTTCCGACAACAAAACATGAAATAAATTATTTGAACGGAAATTTAGAACTTGTAGATAGAGGAGTTATAACAAAAACAAGGCTATCGGGCTGGATGAGAGGCATTGAAGAAGATGTATTGCTGTCATTTCAAAATGTACCCAGATTAAAATACATTAATCTTTCCGTATCTACTTCCGACCAAATGATAAAGGGAAAATTCGGCGGGAAGAAAACGCGAGATGACATAATAAAATCCACAACCAGAGCACTTGATACCGCAATAGCGTGCGGTGCGCAGGATATAGGAGTTAATGCGGAAGACGCGTCAAGAAGTGATATTGATTATCTGATTGATTTCGGGATTGAAGCAAAAAAACACGGAGCTAAAAAATTCAGATATTGTGATACTTTAGGCTATGATGATCCTATAAGCGCTTATGAGAGAATTTCTAAAATAGCGCAAGAAACAAAAATGGATATTGAATTGCATTTTCATAATGACCTTGGTATGGCTGCAGGAAACTCTGTTATGGGAGCAAAAGCGGCAATAGATTCTGGTGTAAATGCATATATTAATACGGCAATAAACGGAATGGGAGAGCGCGCTGGTAATGCTGATTTAATTTCCTGTCTGCTGGGTGTATTAAAATCAAGCGGAATGCACGGCAAATATGAAATAGACCCGAATATTGATTTATCTAAAACTTGGAAGCTGGCAAAATACACTGCTTATGCCTTTGGTATTCCCATACCTATCAATCAGCCCGCAACAGGAGCAAATGCTTTTGCGCATGAATCGGGTATTCATGCGGACGGTGCATTAAAAGACAGACTCAACTACGAATTATATGATTATGCGGAATTAGGCAGAGGCGAACCTGAAATTGTTGAAACAGGCAGAATGATTACCACGGGCGAATATGGCGGAATTAAAGGTTTCCGTAATGTTTACGAAAAAATGGAAATAGAATTTCAAGATGAAGATGAAGCAAGAAACATCTTAGAACTTGCCCGATATGCAAATGTTCATACTCAAAAACCATTGACTCAAAGCGAATTAAAATTTATATACTATTATCCCGATATTGCGGCAAAAATAATGACGGTAACACCTTATTATA
>CANQZO010000239.1 GCA_947628355.1 Candidatus Gastranaerophilales bacterium
AACAGCTCCTGTATTTACAGCAGGTAAAAAATTCAAAGAAATTGTTGACGGTAAAGTTTTAGCTAAGAAATAGTTTAAAATTTTAAGATAAAAACGGGATAATTTTTTATCCCGTTTTTTTTGTTTATAATTTATTTATGACAAAGTCAATTTTCCAAATTTTAGAATTAGATAAGGTTTTAGAGTATTTAAGTGCGTATGCGATAAGTTCACTTGGGGCTCAAAGGTGCAGAAATGCGCAAATTTACGAAGATGTAAATACAATAAAAAAAGAACTTTTAATTACGTCACAGGCAAGAGATATAGTAAATAAAGCAATAAATGTACCTATTGACAATATTTATGATATAGAAAAAAGTTTGGAAGATGCGCAAAAACACATTCGGCTGGGTGAAGAAGAAATTGTTAATACTGCGCGAACGCTTCGCACTTCAAGATTAATGAAAAATTTTACGGAGACTTATGCAAAAGACTATTCGGAACTTTGCGAGTTAAGCGTTAACCTTTATACTGATAAAGAGCTTGAGGATAGAATATTTAATACTTTTACTCCGTCTTTAACCGTGAAAGAAGATGCAACTGCGGAGCTAAAAAGATTGTATCAAACTTTGCGTGATACGAATGCCAATGTTAAAACCTGCGTTTCCTCATTGCTTCAAAACAGTGATTTTACATCTAATCTGCAAGACAGTGTTTATACTCAGCGTGACGGCAGAACGGTCTTTCAAGTAAAAGCGGAATGCAAAAATAAGGTATCAGGCATTGTTCATGACGTATCTGCAAGCAATCAAACCTTTTTTATTGAGCCCGAAATATTAGTAGGATTAAATAATAAAATCCGCGAAACAGAGGCTCAAATTCATATAGAAATTGAGAAAATCTTAAAGACTCTTTCAAATCAAATAGGTGAGCATTCTCAAGAGATAAAACAATCTAATTTAATTTTAACCGAGTTTGATTTTATATTTGCAAAAGCTAAATATTCCGCGTCGTTTGACGGGGTTTCGGCTCAAATAACGGATGAGAAGATTTTAAACTTAAAAATGATGAAAAATCCCGTTTTAATTAAGTCGAAAACCGATATTGTGGAAAATGATTTTTATATGACCTCTGACAAAAACTGTATGATAATAACAGGTTCAAACACGGGCGGAAAAACGGTTGTGTTAAAAACCGCAGGCTTGTTAACTTTGATGACAAAAGCAGGGTTGCATATTCCCTGCTATGAAGCGCAAATTTACCCGTTTAAAAAAATATACGCGGATATCGGCGATGAACAAAGCATTTTGCAAAATCTTTCAACATTTTCGGCCCACATGACAAATATTGTGAATATAATAAATCATTCGGACAGTGAAAGTTTAATTTTGCTTGATGAACTTTGCGCGGGAACAGACCCAAAGGAGGGCGCATCTTTAGCGCAGGCTGTTTTGGAGTATCTGCAAAAGAAAAATGCTTTTACAATAGCAACAACGCACTACGGAGAGTTAAAATCGCTTGCATATTTAAAATCGGGGTTTGTTAACGCGTCTGTCGAGTTTAATATAAACACGCTCCAACCCACATATAAACTTTTAATAGGAATACCGGGGGCAAGTAATGCAATTTCCGTTGCGAAAAATCTCGGTTTGAAAGATGACATAGTTACACATGCAAGGGAAAATTATTTTACCGAAAAAGATAATACGGCAAAGGTTTTAGAGGAACTGCAAAAAACACAACAGGAATTATCGGACTCCAAACGGGTAATTGAGCAAAAAGAAGAAAATGTAAAACGCTTGGAGCAAAGCCTTAACGATAAATTAAACGAAATTAAAAAAGAAAAGAAAAAAAATATTCATATTTATAAGAAAAAATATGAAACCTCGCTTGATGAAGCTCGAGATGAAATAAAGGATATCTTAAAGCAAATGCGTGAAGAAAAATCCGAAAAGATTGCGCGCAGGAGTTTTCACCGCCTAGCAGGAATAGAAACGGCAATGCGCTCTAATTTTCGCGCTGATGAGGACGAAATCGCGGAAAAATATACTCCTATTGATTGGGAAAATATAAAAATCGGCGACAGCGTAATGATTACGGACTTAAATCAAGAAGTGATACTGCTTTCCTTGCCCGATAAAAATAAAAATGTTCAAATTCAAATGGGGCAGTTAAAAACGAAAGTGAAACAAAATAAACTGGCAGTACTGAATAAAAACCTGATAAAGCGCGAAGCAAAAGCAAAAGGAGTTTATAAAAAGGATTTTTCATTGGAGCGCAGGTCAATTTCGCAGACTCTGGATTTACGCGGGTACAGGTGTGAGGAGGCGCTTGATGAAATTGAAGCGTATCTTGATAAGGCAAGTTTGGTAAATTTATCGCCTGTTTATATAATCCACGGGCATGGTACGGGCGCATTAAAGCAGGTAATAAGGGAATATTTAATGCATTCACCTTATGTAGCAAAATTCCGACCCGGAGAAAATGCCGAGGGCGGTGACGGCGTAAGCGTTGTAGATATCAAATAAGATTTATTATTCTAATTTAACAAAAATTTACATTATCGCAAATGTGCGCAGTTGTTATATTACATTATAATGTAATATAACAATTTGTTTTATTTAATTTGCAAGGTTTAAAAGTAATCAATATAATATAATTACAATATCGTGTAAGTTAAAGAAAGGAATAAAAAATGACTACATGGAACGAAGCGGAACATCCTGCGGATTTTGCGCAGGCTGATTGAACAAAGTGAAAGAAAGCCGAAGTAGTTGGGTGGGGTAAACAACACTATATAAGCTGTATGTTAAATAATTTATTTAAAGAAAGG
>CANQZO010000240.1 GCA_947628355.1 Candidatus Gastranaerophilales bacterium
GGCATTACGGGATTATTTGGGAAGTGTCCCGTAAAAAACGCTTCATTTACCGTTAAATTTTTATATCCCTTGCAATATTTCCCCGGTACGCATTCCGTTATTCTGTCTACCAATATAAAAGGATATCTGTGCGGAATTAAATCCATTATTCCTTTAATGTCAAATTGAAGTACCTGTTCTTCCGTCATTATGCCTCCCTTATTAATTTATTTTTTAATTCTTTTGAAACTATACAATGAACGGTATGTCCCGCTTCTTTTACAATTATTTCGCCTTTAAAATTAAGAATATTACAGCCGGCAAGATAAAAATCACCGATTAAATCAAGGATTTTATGCTTTATCGGTTCATATTCCGTATTTAATTCCGTTGTATAGCCGTCTTGAGTTAAACCTACGGTATTGTCAATACTTGCACCAAGCGCATAACCCGCCTTTTGATACATTTCAAGCTCTGATAAATACCCGAAAGTCCTTGCGTTTGTTATTTCATCTATATTATTTATATCTAAAGAGCTCCAGCGGTTCTTTAAATCTTTATGTTTAAAATTTACTCCGTATGTTACGTTTAAACTGTCTGAGGGCAATACTATTAAATGTGTTTTGCCGTTTAAGTATACTATAGGCTCTTTTATTGTACATTGCGTTTCATCGGGAGTATTTATCTGCGCATTTTTAAAGGCTTCTGCCCATTTTTTTGAGCTTCCGTCAAGTATCGGCAGTTCATAATGAGTTAAATATACATCAAGCGCATTAATTTTACATATAGCACAAGCCGCCATAAAGTGTTCTATAAGCATTATTTTAACTTCGCCGTTTCCGATAACAGTGCAATGCTCCGTAGATATTACATTATTAATATCCGCTTTAACCGTTTTTCCCATATAGTGAAAGCGAATGCCTTTTTCTTCGGACGGGCATACCTTTGCTTCACACTCACAACCCGTCATTAGAGCAATTGATTTTAATATGACCTCTTTATTTATGGTTGACATATTATTAATCCTTTAATAAATGCTCATAATCTTTAAACTTAATAACAAGTTCTTCAGCTTTTTTCATATTTTTCATTTGTTTAATGAAATCTTTTCTCGGCATAGCAGGCGCACCTATAAGGATTGATTTTTCGGGGAAACTTCTTGTTATTCCCGCTTTTGCCATAATAATAGAGTCGCTTCCTATTTCAATATGGTCAGCCATACCGACTTGTCCTGCTATAACTACACGGTCGCCTATCTTACAGCTTCCCGCAATACCCACTTGTGAAACAATCATACAGCCTTTACCGATTTTGCAGTTATGTCCGATTTGAACAAGATTATCTATTTTTGTCTGCTCGCCTATTACCGTATTTTCTATTGTTCCTTTATCAATACAAGTATTTGCACCGATTTCAACATCATCTTCAATAACAACAGAGCCTACAGATGGAATTTTAAATATCTTCTGGTCAGAATTATCCTGTTTTACCTTACCTTCTTCCCTTGCATTTTCAACATTATTGGGGTTTTCGGTAACAAAGCTGAAACCGTCAGCCGCAATGCTGACTCCGTGCTGGAGGATAACTCGGTTACCGATTATTGCATTATCTCCGATATTACATCCTGCATGGAACAAGCAGTTTTCACCTATTTGAACGCTTCTTCCGATGTATGTATTAGCAAGTATTTTTGTATTTTTCCCGACTGATACGTTACGTGAAATAACTACATTCGGTCCGATTGATACATTCTCGCCGAGTTTTGCCGTAGGATGTATTGTTGCGCTCGGATGAACACCTATTGTACTATCCGGCGGCATATAAAACAAATGAAGTAATTTCATCATAGCTAAGCGGGGACGCTCTGCTTCAATTGTTGAAATCATCTCCGATGTAACACCTATCGGAACCAGGGCAGCTTTTGCTTTTGTTTTTGACAAATTTTCTATCTCATCTTCATTTAAAGCGAGCGCTAAAGTATTTTCATCAGCTAATAACGGAGGTCCTAACCTTGATATTTTTACATCCTCTAACTTTGTTAAAATACCGCCGACAATTTCAGATATTTCTTCAAGTGTATATTCCCGCATTGTATCTATATCCCTCATAATTATATTCCTCTTTTGATTATATTTATTGTAATACGAGGGCGTGAAAATTACAATTTTTTATTCAAAATCAAATAAATCTTTTACTTTTATATTAAGATTATCAGCTATAATTTTTAATTTTGGTACCGTTATATCAGTTTGTGCTGTTTCTGTCATACCAACCATTGAACGAGAAATACCATTTACCCCTAAATCATCTTAAGTTAAATTTTTACTTGTTCTTATCTTTTTCAAGTGTTTTGCAAATTTTTGTAAATATTCCTTGTCCATATAATCTATTATTTTAGTTTTTCAATAATTGAAGTGGTAGATTTACCCTCTACAAATGTTATAAACTCTATTCTGCCTCCGTTCTCCATTATACCTTTCGCCTCAGGCAAAGTTTCAACGGTATAATCCGCCCCTTTTGTGTGAACATTCGGCTTTATTTGAAGCAGTAAATCTAACGGTGAATCTTCATCAAACAAAACAACATAATCCACACTTCTTAACGCACTTAATACCTCTGCTCTGTCATTTTCATTATTTATGGGACGCCCCTCACCTTTTATGCTTCTTACTGATTTATCGGAATTTAAGGCGACTATCAATACATCGGCAAAACTTTTTGTTTTTTCCAAGTACCTTACATGCCCGACATGAAGTATATCAAAGCACCCGTTTGTTGTTACTATGGTTTTACCCTCAGAACGCAGCGTTTTTATTAAATTAT
>CANQZO010000241.1 GCA_947628355.1 Candidatus Gastranaerophilales bacterium
ATAAATATAATAAAGAACATCAAATCCAAACAAGAGAAAATCTGATATAATAAAAATATGAAAGAAACAGTAAAAAACATACTGGAAAAGTACATAAATATAAGCTGTGAAAGCACAATAATCGTAGGATTTTCGGGCGGTTGGGATTCCATGTGTTTACTTGATATAATGAACAAATTATCCCGCGAATACGGATTTTTATTGGTAGCAGCTCACCTTAATCATAATTGGAGAGGAAAAGAATCCGAAGCGGAAAAAGAAAGATGTCTTGCCTTTTGCGAAGAAAACGATATTACGTTTATATCGGATACTCTGGCAGAGGGCATGAAAGCGTCAGAGCTTGTCGCAAGAGAAATGAGATATGACTTTTTTAAACGCTGTGCGGAAGAATTTGAGGCTGACGCTATCTTAACCGCACATACAAAAAGCGACAACGCGGAAACAATTTTATACAGAATTATAAAAGGAACAGGCTTAAACGGGCTTGAAGGAATACGCGAAGTCCGAGATTTAGGCGGATTTAAAGTAATACGCCCCATATTAAATTTTTCACGCAAAGACATAGAAGAATACTGCATAAAAAATGAATTATATCCGAATAATGATTCGAGCAATGTAAACACGAAATATGCCCGAAACAATATCCGCCACAATATCATGCCCGCAATAAAATTAATAAATCCGAATATAGAGAACTCACTAATCACGCTTGCAGAAATAGCTTCGGGCAATAACAAAGTAATAAACGAATTAATGGAAAATATTGAAAAGCAAATAACCATAGGTAACAAATGGCTTACACAAAACTTTTTAATATTAAACTCTGCAATAAAACAGCATTTTATATATAAACTGCTGGTAAAAAACGAACTTGAACCGAGTTTTTCCAAAATACAGGAATTAATAAATTTTATATCCGAAAACAGAAATTCAAAAACAGGAAAAACACTTTCAATAACAAACGACCTATGGCTTTTTGTATCACATAAATATACTTATTTTATCCACTCTGATAACTATGAAAAAATAGAAGAAGAAATAAAAATAGAAGGAACAGGCGAATACACTATCGGCGGGAAATACAAAGTAAAAATAGAAAAGAATAATCATAAACCGGAAAAATATCCGAAAGCAATAAGTCCCGAGGCTTATGCGGATATAAAAGATGAAATGTTCCCCTTAACCCTGCGCTCGCGCCGAAACGGAGATATAATTCAGCCGTTTGGTATGCAGGGAAAAATGAAGCTGAAAAAATATTTTATAAATAAAAATATTCCCGAACACGACAGAGATAAAATTTTGTTATTATGCAAAGATAAAGAAGTATTATGGGCAATAGAATGCGGAGTAAGCGAAAAATTGCGCGCCGAGGATATTCCGCAATATAAACTCACCTTGGAGAAATTAAACAATGAATGAAGATAATATTAATTTAAAAAACATCAAAGTATTAATTACCGAAGCTGAAATACAAAATAAATTAAAAACACTGGCTGAAAAAATAGAAAAAGAGTTCCCGTCAAATGAAGAAATATGCGTAATATGCGTGCTTAAAGGTTCTGTAATGTTTTGTGCGGATTTGGTAAAACACCTGAAAAACATGGTGCAAATGGAATTTATCAGAATATCAAGCTACGGAAACGAAACAAAATCATCGAATAATCTGCAGGCAATAGATTTAACACTGCCGAACTTAGCCGATAAAAATGTGTTAATCGTTGAAGATATAATAGATACAGGGCTTACGGCAAGATTTTTAACGGATTTATTTAAAATTAAACATCATCCTAAAAAAGTATTATTTATATCGTTATTAAATAAAAAATGTGCCAGACAGGTAGAAATTGAACCGGACTACTACGGATTTGAAGTGGATGATAAATTTGTAGTAGGCTACGGATTAGATTACAAAGGATATTTTAGAAATCTGCCATATATAGGTTATTTCCCTAATTAATCCAATGCCGAAAAAACATAGTTTTAAACTGAAATAAAATAAACTTTAACCTTCCTTTATAAATACTTTTGTTTTTCCGTGCAAAATTAACAGCCTCATTATACTTATGAGTACAGTGTTTAATGACAGATTTTATTTTTTGAATATCTAATTCAAGTGTTGTATCAGTTTGCAAAACCATAACAAATTATTATTATTTTCCTTACAATAACAATAAAGTAAAAAAATAAGTTAAAATTCCAAAAAAATGAAAAATTGTTACAAAGTTAACAATTATTCTTCAACAACATTTTCCATTGCAACATTTTTAAGTTTTTTTTCAATTTTTCTGTTCCAAGGTAAATCCTGCCTAAAAATATACTCATAACCCGTGACTTCACCTTTAGAAAAAGAATGGAGCTGTTCGTCGCAAAGCATTTCAAAGTCTTTTTGAAGTTTAAGAGTAAATTCATGCCTGTCAAATTTAGCATTTTCTGCGGTTATAATAATAGGTTCGCCGACTTGTGCCAAGCATTCTGGTCTGTCCTCACGCAAAAAGGTATAATTAACCGCAAGCGGAATAAGATTAACTCCGCCGTGTTTTTTAGCGACATTTTGAGCTATATAAGCCAAACCCGTTTGAAATTCAATAGGTCTGAAATTCGGCGGTTTAACAATACCTTGAGGAAAAATCCAAAACCCCAAATCCGGCTCTTTAAGATTATCAACAATATATTTTAAAGAAATCATAGCCTCTTGCGCCGAAGCCTTATTAATAGGGAATGCACCTATTAATGAAAACAGCGGAAATCTGTTCATTTCTTCAATCATCATACGCGGTTTAACCTTAAAAGCCCTG
>CANQZO010000242.1 GCA_947628355.1 Candidatus Gastranaerophilales bacterium
GTGGAGCATTCACAGGTAACAAAATCATATTCGCATAGGGCTTTTTTGCGGGTATTTTTTCTTGTTTTTAAAAATAATACGATACTCATCTGATACTGCGTTTCTTTTTCACTAACCTCAACCAAAGGTTTCGTAACTCGCTACGCATACAGGCTCACAGTTTTATTCAGGTATAACGGCTTTGTATCGCTTCGCTCAAACAGACGAAACCCTGCAGTTGTTTCGCTAAGTGAAAAATACGAAACTCCGTATATGATTTCGTATCGTATTATTTTTGAAAAATTATAAAATTATAAAAATTAAAAATTAATTATAAGAAAAGTACCTGTCAAAATCGACATCGTCAAAGTTGCATAAAAGCCTGTAGACTTCATCATCTTCATCCATTTTTTGAAACTTATATTCATCAAATTTCCATAATTTCGGATTAATTCCGTAAACTCTTATTATTTCTTTATCCAAAAGGATTTTAAGTTTCTTTTTTACGGTGTCTAAAGGCATATCAAGTGATTTAGATAATTCGACAGCGGAAATCCCCTCTGAACGACTGCATTTTTCAGGGGTTAAGAACATCAGTTCAAGTCCGACTTTTTTTAAATCACTATCTTCAATTGTTTCCATTTTACTGCCTGTTTTTCCACATATATAATCGGCATTTTTTTTAAATACTTTAATTATTATTACATAAGTGTTTTTTTTTGTGTATGTATAGTACAATTCTATCATATCCGTAAAGGAGAATAAGATGTCAGAATACAATATTTGCTATAGTCTTGATAAAAATTATATTGAACAATTCTGTGTTTCTCTTGTTTCAATATTAAAAAATGCTTCCGCAAAAGATAATATCAATATATACGTACTTGACGGCGGATTAAAAAAGAGTGACAAATCTGACATTGAATTATTAAAAAATATTAAAGATTTTAATATTGAATATATAAAAATGGAAGCAAAAGATTTTTCCTCCTGCCCGATGTTAAAGGATAACAATAAGCATTATAAAAATTACCACGTTACTCTGCCTACGTATTTCAGATTTTTACTGCCCGAGGTTCTGCCTAAAACAGATAAAATTTTATATTTAGACTGTGATGTTATAGTAAGAACATCTCTGGAGGAGTTATTTAATACAGATATAAAAAATTCACCCGCTGCAATGGTTTTGGATGTGGAAACAAAAAAAGAGTCTGAAAGGCTCAATATAAAAAAATACTTTAATGCGGGAGTAATGCTTATAAACTTGGATTATTGGCGGAAAAACGCAATAAGCACTAAAATGTTTGAGTTTGGGAAAAAACATAAAGACATAATTTTATGGCAGGACCAAGATATTATTAATTGTGTTCTTGAAGGAAAAATTAAGGAACTTGATGAAAAATGGAATTATCAGTTTTTCCTGTATGATAAAGTAAAAGCTAAAAGTCTTTCTGATGCTTCGATATTGCATTTATCGGGCAGATTTAAGCCGTGGCTTATGCCTTTTGAACATCCCGTTTATGATTGTTATTACTATTATTTAACCTATACAAAATATGCGTCTAAAATATTGGAATACAGGCAAAATTCGTTTGGTAAATCGTTAAAAAACAATATAGGCGGAACGATTACAAATATATTAGTAAATGCAACAGATGAAGATTTAAAAAAACTGTATGGCGAGGTCAATAAAATATACGGTTTTACCAATGAGTCTTTAGAATATTTAAAAAAAAGGTTTGATGAGGAAGTTCCGCAAATTTACACATACGTTAATGAAGCACTTGAAAAAAAGGTGCAGGAAGTAAGTATTGAGAGCTACGATAATATAAATAAATCGCTGGAAGAAAAAACTCAGCAGGTTTGCGACACTGTTTATGCAGATTTTAATAATGCAATAGAGCAAAAGACAAAAGAAGTTTGTGACTCTGTATATTCAAATATTAATGAAACAATTGAGGGCGGAATACAAAAGTCTTGTGCTTCAATATATGAAAATGTGAATAAAACCGTAGAAAAAAGAATAAAAGAAACTTGTTCTTCAGTTTATGAAAACGTGAATAAAGCTGTAGAAAACGGTATACAGGAAAGCTGTAGTTCAATCTATGACAACGTAAATAACACAATAGAAGAACGAATAAAAACCACCTGCGATTCAATTTACGAAAATGTTAATAAAACGGTTGAAAATGCAATACAAACAACATGTGCTTCCGTTTATGATAATGTCAACAAAACAGTTGATAACGGAATTAAGCAGGCGTGTTCTTCGATTTATGATAATGTTAATGTAACAATAGAAAACAGAATAAACGAATTATCAGTTTCACTATACGATAATGTTAACAAAATGATAAATGACAGAATAACCGAAGCTATGAACTCTATCTATGGTAATATAAATAAAGCAATAGAAGAAAAAACACAGCAGGTATTCCCGACAGTTTACGATTATGTTAATGAGGCAATTGAAAAGAAAAATAATGAAATAAATCTGATATACGAAGAAATATCAAAAAATTATAAGTACACGGAAAAAATTGTTGCCGAATTAAGGGATGAATTGACGAAGTGAGATAATAATGCCAAAAGTATCAATAATAATACCGTTTAATAATGTAGAAAATTATATTGATGAATGTTTAAGCTCTGTAGTTAAGCAGACTCTTGAAGACATTGAAATAATTATGGTAAATGATGCCTCGGAGGATAAATCTGCTCAGATAGTAAAAGATTATATGGCAAAAGATGAGCGGATAAAGTTAATTGAAATCCCGACAAGACAGGGGCAGGGCTATGCAAGAAAC
>CANQZO010000243.1 GCA_947628355.1 Candidatus Gastranaerophilales bacterium
GCTCCCGGTTCTATTAAACCGCATACTAAATTTACAGCTAACGTTTACGTTTTAACTAAGGATGAAGGCGGTCGTCATACTCCTTTCTTCCCCGGTTACAGACCTCAATTCTACATCAGAACAACTGACGTTACAGGTTCTATCAAATTCGACGGAGAAATGGTTATGCCCGGTGATAACGTTGTTATGGATGTTGAATTAATCGCTCCTGTTGCTATCGAACAAGGTATGAGATTCGCTATCAGAGAAGGCGGACGTACCGTTGGTGCAGGTGTTGTTGATAAAATTACAGCGTAAGCTATATATCAATATTAAAAAGACCGATGTTTTCATCGGTCTTTTTTTGTAAATTAATTGTAATATGCTGACAAAAAAAATATTTACGCGCTTTTTTGCATGTGAGTTAAGAGTTTTTCTATGAAAATTTTAAGTATTGGAAATTATATATATTCTAATCAGCCAAGGAGAGTTGAAAACAATTCTGCAAGGGGTGTTTTTAATCCTTTACATGCTTTAAATTCTGATGTGATTAGTTTTTCATCTTCTAAACAATATAATAATTCCATTATAAATTCTACGGGGCATTGTGCTTATTGCGGCTGTAAAATATATTCGGAAACTCAAATTGACAGCATTGCAAGAGAACTCTTAAATTCAAAATCGGAAAAACTCAGAGGTAAAATTAAGAGTGTTCTTGAAAAACTTGAAGAAGCTAAAAATTCTTCAGAACTTACCGTTGCTAAACAAATTGCCAATAAAGATAAAATAGATTTTTTTCATAAATTTTTGGATTTATCCTCAAAAAAAGCCTATTTGACAGGTCAGAGCATATTAAATGAATTATATAATTTACCCGAAGATGAGATATTTAAACTGTTAAAAACAAACTTAACTCCTTTGCTTTCCACAATTGACCATATTTCTCCTCAAAACGAGGGGCAGGAAAATAAGCATTCTGATATGAATCTTGTTGAAACTTGCTGTTGTTGTAATCGGGATATAAAAAACGGTACGCCGTTCAGTGAATTTTATATGCTGTTTCCGTCAATAAAACATAATATGCCTCCCGAAAAATTTGATTATGCGTTTGCTCAAATTTCCGTGTTATCTCAAGACGGTATTTTTCAAAAAATTTCCGTTACTAACATGTTCAAATTGCTTGAAAGGTTATTTGTTGAACACAATGATGCCGTAAATAAATTAAGCAGTGTTGATTTTCGTTTAAAAAGTTCTCAATCTCAAATTGCGGCTTTGATTTCAGAACTGGAAAGTGATATTGAGGCTAAGACTAAGGAAACTTCGGAACTTCAAACAAAACTGGATGTTTTAAATCAAGATGTTGATTTTTCTGCAATGCTTAAAGCTATTGAATTGGATGCAGATTTAAAAAGAGAAAGCAACACATTGAATTTACTCCGTACAAAACACGATAATTTAAGTAATTCAATTAATAAATTAAAAAATCCGGAGCCTCCAAAGAAAAGCTCATCAAGAAAACAAAAAAGACAATCCGCTTTGCCGCTTACGGATGAACAAAAACGTAAAACTCAGCAGGAACTTGATGATTTGTATAGTCAGCTTGAGGCTGTAAAAAGTGATATTAAAGCCCAAGAAGACAAAGTTTTAAATTGCCAATTGGCTATTGATGAGCATTATAGAATGTTTCCGTCTGTTGAAATGTTCCAAAGTCAAAAAAGCAGTATTGATGCTATAATTAATGCTTTTATTCAGTTGGAGAAAGCCAAAACGGAACTTGGAGAAAAAAGGCAGGCGCAGAGTAACTTGACTTCCGAACGTGAACGGCTGCTCAGTCAGATTGCTGATATTTCAATTGACAGTTTTGATATCAAATTATATTCTCCTGAAGAACAAACTGATTTTGAAAATTATAAAAGTTTACTTGAAGCTAAAAAATATATTGAAGATCGTCCTAACGGGGATTGGATTAAAAAACTTATAAGAGAACATGCTAAAGGTCCGATTGAAGATGAAATTGATAAACTTTTAAGTAAACCCGTTATTGTTGATTATATGCAATATACAAGAAAAAAAGAACTTCAAGCGCAGCTTAGTAAAACAGATGAAAATTTATATAAAATTAAAATTGATATTAAGGCTCTTGAAAATAAAATCGAAAGCCTGTCAGCTAAAACTGAAAATCAGTCCAGAACTGAGCTGGAACAAAAGTCCAAAGAACTTGAAGTTAAAATCAGAGAATTAAATGATAAACAAAATAATATTAAAATTCCTCAATTAATAAAAGGTTTAGGGGCTGAAATAGCTATGCTGCGCAAGTATATTGAGCATTTAAAATCACAAGATGCTAAAATATCTCAAATTTTGGGAACGACTGATTAATTATTGTAAAATATTTGTCTGTTTTCCTTTATTAATTTATTATTTTATTAGGGAGATTGTGTATAAATGCAGTTTTCACATAAAATAATTGTTGTGGATGATGATAATCTTGTAACTTCTTCTTTAAAGTCACTTTTGGCTTTAGAGGGGTTTAGTGATGTTGTGTTCTTTAATGAGCCTTTACTTGCGCTTGATTATCTTAAAAACAATCAAAGAGATGTTATTATTTCTGATTTTATGATGCCTCAAATGAATGGTATTGAGTTTCTTGCCGAAGCTAAAAAATTATATCCGAACTCAAGTATGATTTTATTAACGGGATATGCTGATAAAGAAAATGCGATTAAAGCTATTAATGAAGTCGGGTTGTATAAATATATTGAAAAACCGTGGGATAATGA
>CANQZO010000244.1 GCA_947628355.1 Candidatus Gastranaerophilales bacterium
AATGACGGTTCAAGAATAGGATTATCAGGCGAGGGAAACTGCGGAAAAAACGGGGGCAGAGCAGGCGATTTAATAGTAGTTATATATGTAAAAGAGCATGAAAAATTTAAACGCGACGGGTTTGACATATATTCAACTCTTGATATTACATTCCCGCAGGCCGTGCTGGGCGATAAAATAGAAGTCGATACAATTGACGGAAAACGAGAGCTTGAAATCCCCGCAGGTGTTGAGCAGGATAAAATATTACAATTAAAAGGTGCGGGCGTTCCATATCTCGGTAACAATACAAAGCGCGGGAACCATAATTTTGTGGTTAAAATTAAAACTCCGCAAAACATAACGAATGAAGAAAAAGAATTGTATACAAAATTATATGAAATTAATTGTAACAAAAAGCCCTCGTCAAAATTCGTTGATAAAATGAAGAAAGTGCTTCATAATTAAGTGGGAAGAATATGAAAATAAAAACTATAATATCAGCTTTAATAATACTTATTTTTACTTCGATACAAGCGCAGGCAAGCCAATTGCCAAAAGAAGTAAAAGATTATTTAATCTCACAAAAAAAAGTACCGTCAATAAGATTTGACAGTGTAGTTGTGTATAATGACAATATTATGTATTTGCCTGTATACCCTGCAGAACCTAAAGAAGTGGAAACTTTAAAAATAGAAAAAACATATCCCGCTAATCAAACAATGGATAAACTTCCGGATATGGTGCTGTTCAATAATAACTTCAGCTTAATAAAACTTGTAAGAACCCCGGAGGGAAATTTAACGGTGAAAAATCTTCCCGAGCTTCCGTCTCAAATAAAAACGGGAATGCTTCCGCAGGATTTAATGGTGCCTCATGGTCTGGTATTACCGGAAAATTTTGCGGGGATATTAGGTGATGTTCAAATTCCTCTGATAGGAAGTGCAAAAACGTCGGCATTCGTAACGGGAAGAAAAACGGCTCCTCTGCCCGGCGGCAAGCGAGTTGCGGATACAAAAAAATATAATGTTCCCGCACAATTGAAAAATAAATTGTTTTTTGTAAATAACTATCAAACGGAATACTTGCAAATATTTTCTTCAACCGTATCAGAACCCTTATATTCCTTAAAAACATCGGGAGTTATGAAAGATATAAAACCCGTAATGGGCGGAAAATATTTGTTAATAGCTACAAATAAACAAAAAAATATAGATGTGGTTGATGTAGAAAATGAATATATAGTAAAAAATATAGATTTAACTGCGCTTCCCTCTGAAATTGCAGTGGATGAAGCAAATAAAAAAGCCTATGTCGCGAGTGTGGAAGATGAATCTTTATCAATCATAGATTTGGATAAAATGTCGGTTACCGAAAAAGTACAGCTGGCAGGCTCTCCTCAAAGATTATCATTACTGCAGGACGGAACAATGCTGGCATATACCGACATTAAAACATCTAATATATATGTTTTAGATTTGGAGCATGAATACGAAAATAAACTTATAACAAATTATCCGAATGTAACAAAAATAATATTAAAAAACAATTTAATGTATTTAATAGCAAGAACAAAGCCTGCATTAAGAGTTGTATATTATGATTTATTACAGGATAATAAGGTAACAAAAAGTTCAAAAGCGAAGAAATTTGCTGATGAAATGAGTAAAGAAGAAAAAGCTAATGCGGATAATATAGGAGACACACTTGTTACTGATTACAGCAACAGCGGTGATGATGATGAATTAGAACCTGTAAAAATGTACGCGACAAGTATAAAAGATGTAAAAATCGGTGCAAAACCTGTTGATATGATTGAAAGAAACGGTAATGTATATGTATTAAGCGCAGGTGAAAATGCGGTTTACACATATAATATATCGGCCGACAGCGTAAAGAGCGAAAAATTACCGATGAGCGGATTTTCTAAATCAATAACCGCCGTTCCCGATTCCAATTTGGCGGTTATAACAAATATGTCTGATTTTAAATATGCGGTATACGATTTAGAAAAAGACAAAGCTCTGCAAGCATATCCGATAAGCGAACATATAAATATGATAACAATTCTGGAACGACAAGATGGACAATAAGACGGCGGGATTACTTACGGAATTGGAAAAAACATCTGATGAGTATTGGAATATATCTCATCAGACGGGCAATTTTATCAGTATGCTTATAAAATTAATGAAAGCTAAAAATGTATTGGAGCTTGGCACATCAAACGGATATTCTGCAATATGGATATCTGACGCGTTAAAAGAAACAAACGGACATCTTACTACCATAGAATTTTGGGAAAAACGCCAATGTTTAGCACGTGAAAATGTTGAATATTGCGGATTAACTCCTCAAGTAACGTATAAAACAGGTCAAGCGTATGATGTAATAAAAGATGAAATAAATGAAGAATTTGACTTGGTATTTATTGACGCAAATAAGGAAGAATATTTAAGATTTTTTGAAGAGGTGCATCCAAAGTTAAAAAAAGGCGGAGTAATACTTGCCGATAATGTTTTATCCCATGCAAAAAAGGTTGCACCGTTTGTAGAGGCAATTTCAAATCATAAAGATTATCAAGTACAAATACTGGATTTGCCTGACGGATTATTAATGGCATACAAAAAAGCGGAGTAAAAAAATGATAAAATCGGTCTATGGCGATGAAATAGATTTGACACAGGCAGGGATATTTTATAATAAGGATAATCAAAAAGCACAGTATACTGCAGAACAGTTAAAAGAAATATTAGC
>CANQZO010000245.1 GCA_947628355.1 Candidatus Gastranaerophilales bacterium
ATATCAGGGCAATGAAATTGACATCCGATTAATAATATCAAACTTAGCAATATTACAATAAATGCAAATAATTTTATCGGATTTGTTATTATAGACCGCATTTTTACCTCTATACGTATATTATTTTTTATGATTTTCTTAATGCTTTTTCCATTTTTCTCTTGGTATTATAACACGATAGGCATAAAAATATGGGGTTATCTCTCCTTTTTCCTGCCTGTTACGACCAATTTTATTCAAATCACCTTTTGGATCCTCGTTAAAATCATAAACATCTGCAATATATAACTCTAAATCTCCGTTTTTATTTATATGCATATCTCTGATATCGGCATGCCCTACTGCATTATACCAATTACTACCTTTCAATCTAATGCTATCATTTATGGAAAATTTATTATTCAATGCGGTACCATATTTTTTTAATTTATTTAAAAATTCCTTATCATTTAAAAGATTTTTTCTTAAACTTTGGGATGATTTTGATTTTTCATCGATAAATATTCCTTTCATATTGTCAAGTTTATCAGTCCCAACTTGCTGAGGAATTTTTTTATTAAAGTATTCATGTAATACTTCTGGCATTTCTTTATAATTATTTAAAACTTGATGTACTCTTGCATAATCTGTATCTAAATATGAATCTGTTTTGGACATATGCAAGTTTTCTACAGCCTCTTTACCCCCAATTTTAGGCATTCTTGCCCCTAAATTAAAAATAGGATTATCAATATGATCAACGGCTTTTTGCTTAAATTTAGCTTTTTTTTGTAAATATTCATTATTTGTATTTTTAACTTTTTGTCTTGCTTCTTGTTTTAATTTTTCAACATCTGGATTATTTGAATTTTTAGGATATTTCAACTCATCAATTTCTTCATAATCTTTTTCAATTTCTTTAGTTGATATTGTATTACCGTTTAATACATAGTCATTACTATTTAATCCCAAAATTTCAAGAGCTCTTTTAGTATCGGGTACATGATTTCTTTTATCTGCCGATATATTGTTTATATTTTTTTTAATATCTGCAGCACCGCCTGTTACATAACCTATATCTTTTTTATTTATTTTTATTTGTTCAATATTCGGTTCTTCTTTGATTATTTCTTTTTTATCTTTCATTGACGGAAATAGTATATCTTCTCTTGATAATTTTTCTTTTACAAAATTTCCTAATCCTAACCCTATATTATCGTAATTAACTTTAGGTAATTTGTCTTTCATTGTCGGATATAAAATATCTGCTCTGCGCTGCATTTTGTCTTCATAGCTTTCTTTATTTGATACACCTCCGTTTTTAAAAGTAAATTTTCCCTCATCATCGCGTGGATGATCCGCTTCATTCCATGTAGTCATTTTTATCCCCTTTCTTGATTTACATTATCTTGTTTTATCAACAAAACATCTTTATATTCTTATTATACATCATTTTTTAATTTTATCAATCGAGAAGATATAATAATATAAAAATTTTATTTTACAACATAATGTAATTATACACCGTTACATGATTTCAGCCGTTTGTTAATAATTGTTAAATCTTTTATTACTGTAATTGAACTCTTGGTTTCCTTTTTTTCATATTTAGTTGACATTATTTATTTCATCCTTTTTTAACAGCTCACTTAATTTTGTATAAAATTTATCCGGATTTTTTGTCCCAAATAAAAAAGAACTGCCATTTTTTAAACTAATTTTTATTATCTTCATGTATTGATAGGAAATTGAGCTTATTTCGCTTATTAAAATATTTTTATTAGTGAATTGTTCTCCCAAAAATTTAGTGCGTTCAGATGGGGTAATAGTAACTAAACGTTTATTTGTAAGTATGGATACAGTCATCCCCAAAAGAGTTAAAAAGATATTTAATATAAGATTTATAATTATAAATATATATATGTTGTTTTTCGTTATAAAATCAATAGATTGAACTTCCGGTATATATAAAAGCGGAAAAGCAAAATATCCGTAAAATATTGATATACCGGCCGGTACCAAAAATGTTGCAGCAAATGTCGGAATAACAATTTCCTCTATAACTTCTTCCGGATAATTTAATTTAAAAAATTTTACAACTTTATTTCTCCAATTTCTAATAAATATATGATTTAAAAATCCACCAATAAAAGCTGAAAATAAACCACAAACTAAACAATAATTATCTATATTTATCACTTTTTATAATCCTTATCTAATATACTTGTAACTTGTAGCTCGTAGATTGGGTTAGCAAGTTTATAGGTTGGATTTGACTACTTTTGCCAAAATTTCATAATTTTGTCTATAATGTCTGGTTTCCCATCGCCCAAAATTTATCCACCAACTTTGTTTATTAACTTTTTTGTTCTATATTATTTTTATCATTACTCATAAAATCACCAGAATTTGTAAACAAAGTAATTATACCACTTTTACCCCCCCCCGAAGCAACTGTATGATTTAATATTTTTCCTCATTGAACTTATATAAAAGGTTTTTATAAGTAGATTAGATTATTTATTTATTGTATAATTTTTATTAAAAATGCAGATTTGGAGAGATAATGAGAACTTACGTAAAAGAATATTTTTTTCTTGCATTGGGGGCATTAATTTATGCTTTTGCGATTGAGGGATTTTTAATTCCCAGTCACATCATAGACGGCGGGGTTACGGGTGTTTCTATGATTATGAATACTCTTACGTCTAAGCCTTTAGGTGTTTTTATTGTCGG
>CANQZO010000246.1 GCA_947628355.1 Candidatus Gastranaerophilales bacterium
GTGCGAGACTTACAACTTGGGAACTTACTCAAGACGGAATTCCCGTAACTCTTATTACTGACGGTATGTGCTCTTATTTTATGTCAAAAGGTATGATAAATATGGTAGTGGTAGGCGCTGACAGAATTGCAGCGAACGGTGATACCGCCAATAAAATAGGTACATATACCGTTGCAATCAGTGCTAAATATCATAATGTTCCGTTTTATATAGCAGCTCCTTTATCTACTATTGATATATCGATAAAATCGGGTAAAGAAATTCCCATTGAAGAAAGAAATCATGAAGAAGTTACGCATATAAACGGTGATTGGATTTGTGCTAAAGATGTAAATATTATTAACCCCGGTTTTGATGTTACTCCTAATGAGCTTATAACGGGTATAATAACTGAAAAAGGCATTTTAAAACCGCCTTTCACCGCCTCAATAAAAAACGTTTTTAAAAAAGATTAAACACTTTGAGATTTGAAAATCAAATTTAAAAATGATATAATCAGCTTAAAAAAGGAGACAGACATGAAAAATAATTTTAAAACACTTGCAATAGCGTTAATAGCATTCGGCATTGGTTTAACCGCAGGAAATTATGCAGTTTCTGATGTACCGAGCAACTTCAAAGTTGCAGTTGTAGATGTATCAAAAGTAGTTGCTTCATCGGCTCAAGTTAAGGCATTGAAAAATGAACAAAGAACTAAATCACAAGAGCTTGCTAAATTTATTGAAACAGCAAAAGCTAACTTAGATAAAGAAAAAGATGCAGCTAAGAAAAAAGCATTGGAAGCTAAATATAATAAAGAATTTAATGCTAAAAGAGATGCTATCGCGAAAAATTATGAAACAAAATTACTTGCTATAGATAAAAGTATATCAACATTAATAGATACTAATGCAAAGACTAACGGTTATAATCTTGTTCTTGCAAAAGGTGCTGTTTTATCGGGCGGTACGGATATTACCGATCAAATTGCAAAAGTAGTTAAATAGTTTTATTTAATAAATAATAAAATAAATCATTGATAATATTATCAATGATTTATTTTTTTTATAAAATCATATAGAGGTTGAAATGAATAATATTAAAAATTCAAAATTATTATTATTTAGTATATTTATAATCTCTATAGCAATAGTAATATTTTTTAAATATTTAACTCAAAACAGTTGTTTTTGGGGTGATGATTACTTTTTTTCAAGATATAGAGAATACGAAAATTTATTTGATTGTTTAAATTTTAGGTCCGGACACGGAAGCGGGTACATCGGTTTTTTTCTGTGTAAGTTTTTTTCTTTTAAACTGCCTGTATTAATTAATATTCATCCTAATGATTTTCTGTGTAACGGTGCAAATATAATTCGCGGTATATTCTCCTGCTTTGTATTATTATCGATTATAAGTTTTGCAGTGTTTAAAAATAAATCCAAATTGATATTAGTATTTATGTATTTGTTTACCGCTTGTTATTTTTTCAGCAACGGGATGAAAAGTTGTGTAATATTAGTTAATTATAATTATTACAGGTATTTCTTTTCTTTGTTATTTTACTGTGTATTTTGGTTGTATATATATAAAAACATAATATCTGATGAAAAATTTATTATAAATAAAAAAGCAATATTAACTCTGTTATTAATGGGATTTTGCGGATTTGCTATCGGAACATCAATAGAAATAAACTTTTTTGTTTCATTAATGTTAGCGGGATTAATAGTGATATATACTATACTTTTTCGCAAAAATAAATATAAATTAAATATAAGTTTTTATTTTCCTGTCTCAATTTTATGTCTTGCGGTTTTTTTGTTTACATCTTCATTAGGTTTTCAATCCGTAGCTGCCGATAGAGGTATGACGGATATTAATGTTACTTATGATATATTTAAGGAGTTTTCTGCTCTTTATTACAGAGTTTGTTTTAAAGAAGAAATATTATATTGGATTTTATTTATATGTTTAGCGGTTACCGCTTTTGTTATTGCAAAAAAAAATAATGAAATAAAACAGGTTGTTTTTCCGTTATTAATGGAAATATCCGTATTAACGATAATTTATTCGTTAATAATGTGCGGAAAAACATATCCGTTTAATAATCAATTTATATTGTATTTATATCATTCCAATATTGTATGTTTATATAAAATGTTAATTCTTGTACCTTTATATATTTATTTTGATTATGTAATAAATAATATTAAAACACGGAAAACATTGTTAATAGTGACTGTTTTATTAATAGCGGGAAGCTGTATATACGGAACAGATTGCAGGAATAATTCGCAAGAATTTATAAACAGATTAAGTGAAATGAAAAAAGACCAATATATGTATCAAAAGATAATGAGGTATTACAATATACAAAAACAAAAAGCAAAAATTCCGCAGATGTTTTTAAGAAGTTTTAATGAGCTCAATCAATCTTTTCTGCATATATCTACAGAAGTACAATCAATGGACTCAATAAACAAGGATAATTTAGCGCGCAGATACGGATATGAAATAGTCCCTGACGGTTTGGAATTATTTTATAAAGACGGCGGAACTTTTAGTGAAGATGAATTAAAAGATATAAAATTTTCACGTTTAAAATATAATAATTATGTTTTAAATATTAAAACTGCTTATTAATAACATTAGCGATTGCTTTAAGCTCTGTATAAAGCTGATTAAATTGTTCGGGGTAAAGTGATTGAGCCCCATCGCATAATG
>CANQZO010000247.1 GCA_947628355.1 Candidatus Gastranaerophilales bacterium
TTCATGCAGACAATCGCGGGTTGTACCTGCTATATCCGTTACTATCGCACGTTCAAGATTTAATAAAGCGTTAAATAACGACGACTTGCCTACATTCGGACGCCCCGCCAGTACCAGTTTTATTCCCTGCCTGAAAATATTTGAACTCTTTGAAAACCCTAAAATACCGTTAATTTTATCAATAATATTCGTAAGAGTCTGCTCTATATAGTCATATTCGGGTTCTTTCACATCTTCGGGAAAATCAATACCCGCAGTTATTTTAGACAACAGCTCCATAATTGAGCTTCTTATATTTTTTACCTCAAGCGAGAGCTTGCCAAACAGATTTTTAGCACTGTTTAGCGCAAATTTCTCGGTCGGAGCTTGTATTAAATCAAGCACCGCTTCCGCCTGCGATAAATCCATTTTACCGTTTAAAAATGCACGCTTTGTGTATTCGCCCTTTTGAGCAGGTCTTGCACCATATTTGTATGTTAAATCCATTATCTTATTTGTTATATGCACTCCGCCATGACATTGAATTTCTATTACATCCTCGCCTGTATAACTGTTCGGAGCTTTAAAAGGCAGTACAATTACATCATCAATCTTCTCGCCGTTTTCTTCAATATCGCCGTGGTATATTCTGCCCGCAGTTAAATCCTTTGATGAAAATATTTTATTGATTATATTAAACGCTTCACCGCCCGATATACGTATAATGCTTACTCCTCCGTTGCCGATCGGAGTAGCTATCGCGCTTATTGTGTCCGTTTCATACTGATTTTGCATATTTCCCTCAAATTAATTATTACATAAAAATATTATGTACTAAAAATTTAAGGTATATAAAATATTAAAAGTTACTTTCCCTATCCCAATTTATATTGGTTTTTAAAACTTTTGCAGGATTTCCTGCTAAAATAATATTTTTATCAAAAAATTCCCTTGTAACAACACTATAACTTCCAACAATACTATTATCAAGGATTTTCGCTTTTTTTAATATACTGCTTCCCCGTCCAATCCATACATGATTGCCGATTATTAAATTATTTTTTTTCTTATTTATTAAATTTCCTGTTGAATTATTTAATATTTTATGTCCGTCATGACTTTGTATTACAATACCCGTCGAAAACATACACTCATCACCAATTGTAATTGATGTATCTTTTTGATAAACAAAAAAATCTACCTCGCCCATAGAACAATTTTTTCCAATATCAATTCTGCCGTTAAGATCCGCTAAATCACCATTTAATGCGGTTTGCCCAATATTTGCACTAAATGTTAAACTATAAACCGTATCCTTTATTTTCACTGAATTATTATTACCGCAAATATTAATAGAACCGTTTAAAATTTTCGTCTTCCCTATTTGAATTAAATTATTGCTTCCGTATATATTTATATTCAATGAAAATATGTTATTAAGATATTCTTTATCAAGAATGACTTTATTATTATTACCTTTTATTTTTAAACTCAAATATTCGTTTGTTTTTAATATTTCTGACTCTTTATTTTCATCAATGTAAATTAAACGGTTATTTTCTCCCAAAAATTTATATTTTCGATAAAGACTATTAAATTTTATTTTCAACCCCAAAATACAAAGAATTTTCTCTTTCCCGCGCAGACCCGGTACATTTTTTACAGAAAATATTTTCTGAATAAATTTCATAAGATAACTCCCAAAGGAATTATATCATTGTAATTAGTTGTATACAACTATCAGATATAAAAAATAGTTATATAGATAGTTAATAAGTGGTTGTTAATATAGTATTTTAATTAAAAATAAATAAGGACAGCACAATATGGTATTCTGTGATAAAGAATTTATAAGCAAAAAGCTAAAAGAATACAGAAAGAAAAATAAATATACTCAAGAAGAATTAGCTGAAAAAATCGGAATTACGGATAAACACTACAGCAAACTTGAACGAGGAATTTTTTTGCCCAAAGCAGATACTTTTCTAAAATTAATTGATATATTGAATATCCCGATTTATGAATTCGGACTTGTAAATAAAAATAAAAAAGACTCTATATTAAAAGAAATTTTATCCTTAAATTCTGATGAGGCAAAAATGTGCTTGGATATACTTAACGTAATAAAAAAATATAAATTATAATGTCTAAATTAATTTTTAATAATTTAAGTAATATAATAAAATTATGAAACATCCTATAAGTACAGTTTTTATATATACCTTATTTCATTTATTTTTTATGTTTTTTATAAATTTCTTTATTTTTTGCGGTTCGGATTGCACCAAACCATAGTCCTATTGTAAAATAAAATAAATTGTAGTGAGGTTATTATGACTGATTGTATTTTTTGCAAAATAGCAAACGGGGAAATCCCCTCTAAATTTATTTATGAAGATGACAAAGTAGCTGCATTTAATGACTTAAATCCGCAAGCTCCTGTTCATTTTCTCGTTATACCTAAAAAACATTATGCTTCACTTAATGATATAGACTCAAAAGAAGCATTTGCCGATATATTTTCCGCTATCCCAAAGATTACGGCAAAACTCGGGATAAAAGAATACAGAACGGTAGTAAATACAGGCGCAAGCGCAGGACAAACAGTTTTCCATATTCACGTTCATGTTATGGCGGGTCGTGAATTTACTTGGCCTGCAGGGTAGGACTAATAATGTATAACCGTTGGTATGATAAATACAGCGATAAAAAATCATT
>CANQZO010000248.1 GCA_947628355.1 Candidatus Gastranaerophilales bacterium
CAATTGCCAGCCCTGCGGCTGTTAATGCAAGTGAAGCACCTCCGGTAAAGGGAGCGGCACAAACACCAAGCGCTGTTCCAATAGTTACAGCTAATATAGAAGCGGTGCTTGAGGCTATATTTGAAAATAAATTTAGACTGCCATCTTGTTTTGCTCCAAATTTATTTATTTCCTCCAGAGCTTCTTCGTATGTAATTTCACCTTTTTTATACTTTTCTATTGATTCATTGCATTTTTCACTATTTTTACCTAAATTAAGAGCACACTTTAAATCATCCCAAGTATCAAGAATTGCACCATTTTTATCTTGAACTGCTTTTAATTGTTCTTCCAATAATTGTGCATTTTCTTCAACATCTATTGGTATTTTTGCTTCTGCATTTTCCGCAAAAATACCTAATTCTGAATCTGACACATTTCTTATATCAAAATTCGAGTTTTGCCTTTCAAGATTATTTTCGTTGAAATTTAATCTTTCAATCATTACCTTTTACCTACACAAAGTCTAAACCTTTACATGTATATAAAGTATTTTTCTTCATAAAAATTTCACTTATGTTAATAAATTGTTACAATTAAATATTTATTAGTCTGTGTTTTATAGCTTTAACTACTGCTTTGGTTCTGTCTTGAACGGAAAGTTTTTCAAAAATATTATGAATATGCGCTTTTGTTGTATGCACACTTATATTTAACAATTTAGATATTTGATAATTATTTAAACCGTCAGCTAAATATTCCAACACTTGTATTTCTCTCTGAGTTAAAACAGTGTCAGATAAGCTGTATTGATTAATCTCAGAATGAAGAAAATGACGTAAATAAAATTTTTTAATTCTAATTTCTACAAAACAATCAGACTCGTAAATAAATTCACCCTTAAATTTTTCAATATTTGTTTCATCAACCGTAACGACTTTAATATTCCCGTCTGATATAATTCCTGCATCCATAATACCTCCAAATTTGACTGCTTTACATTAGGATAATACCACAGGTAAGAAAATTCGTTACTAACATATTTTCCAATTTAATAAAATTATGTAAATTTTTATTAAATTAATGTCTTTTTAGATTACTTTGTATATAAAATTTATTACTTTTTATTACTCAATCATTATTAATAATTTATAAAGTATTCATAATGTTATAATAATTATATGTTTGATTATGTAAATACAAAATATGAAGATGCAATATTAATCATTAACGAAAACACTGCCCCAAAAGCAATTGATATAATTAATAAAACAATTGAAGAAAAAGGCGAAACACCTGAACTTTTATGTTATCTGTCAAAAGCATATTTGTATTTAAAAGATCTTGAAAAATCACTTGAATACGCTCAAAAAGCATTAAATCTTGATGAAAATTATTTGTATGCAAAAGCCCGTATTATTTTAGCATACTCTAAACTTAATGAACCGTCTAAAGCTATTGATTTATTTTTTGAGCTAAAATATAACAAAAATATTAACATTTTAATTTTATATATAATTTTGATATTTGTTGACGATCATTTATATGATTCTGAATCATTGCAAATTATTTCCGAACATAAATCCTTAATTAATAATATAACAATAAATGATAAAATAAATTCTTTTGAATTAAAATTTTTAATTTTAATTCAAATAGAAATTGAAAAAAATATAAATAAACTTTTAAATCTGCTGAAAATTGCTGAAAAATACAAAAAAACAGATGATGAAATATACGCGTCTGTCGGATTTTGTTTACTCCACAGCTTAAATAAAGATTATAAAAAAGCTCTTAGAATTTTTAATAAATCATTAAAAATGAATAAAAAAAATCATACTGCCATAGATTTTAAAACTCAAACATTTATTGTATGCGGTAAATTTAATAAAGCACTTCAATTTTTAAATACAATTGAAAACCCTACTAAATATCAAAAATCTTTAAAAGAGGCACTGGAAATTTTTCCTAAACCATACTTTAAAAATATTTACACAATGTTCTTAATGGGGCTCGGATTATATGCCCGTAAACAATATAAATTCGCGGAATCATTTTTACTATTAAGCAACAAGACCGACGAATTTGAATACAATTTTATTTTATTTAAAATAAACGTACTTGAAAAAAACTTCGCTTCAGCACTTAAATATTTAAAAGGTTTATGGAAAAGTTTAAAAAACGATGAGATTTATAAAACAAAAACTTATCCGTATAGATTATATATAATAAAAATGTATATTTATTATAAATTATTGAGCCTTTTTAAAAAAGAAAATCCTATTTCAAATTATGATAAAGTAATTAAAACAGCAACGGAATATAATATCATATCACCTGAATTATATAATAGGGCAAATGAAATTTTTAGCAGCGAAAACGAAGAAAGCAAAAAATCTTTATTACTTAATAAAGGATTAAAACTAAAGGATTAAAAAAAGGAGTTAAGTTTTCACTTAACTCCTTATAAACTTGAATCCGGCAACTAGCTATTTTTCCAGGCGGTCCTCCGCCAAGTATCTTCACCGCAAGTAGTCTTTACGACCGTGTTCGGAATGGGAACGGGTGGTGTCCTACCGCTTGATCACCGGAAATTTTTTGTAAAATGACCTTTTATTAAAAACTCGGTCATTTAACAAGCATTCCGCTTGTACACTGATTACTGCAAAGAATTATAATTTTAATCATCTGTTATGTAATTGGTTGTAAATTATT
>CANQZO010000249.1 GCA_947628355.1 Candidatus Gastranaerophilales bacterium
TTTAATATTTTAAATTTATGTTGCCCAAAATAATCAAACCATCTGTAACAAGAAATCAAACCATGTGTTCTTTTACATATTGTTTGAAATATTTGTGTATTGGAAAGAGTAGTTTGATATTTACGGTTAGTTTGATTTTTTCGGAAAGTTGGCTTCCTGTTTGGGTTTTAGCTGTGGAAATACGCAAACTACCCGTTCAGGAAAACGGTCTTTTCGGACTTTTGTTGGTGAAACGTTTAGTTTGCGTATTACGGAAAGTTGACTTAAAATTATTTTCCCACCTGTATTTCGGCTGTGTGTTTGAATTGTACGTTTAGTTTGCGTATTTCGGAAAAGACCGTTTTAAAAAAATACAAATAATTATTTTATCAATTTAGTCAAACTTGGTCCAACAATGACATTGTATTCTATCCATAGGATATTTATTTTTCTATCATTTAATAAGTACTCTAAAAGCCATTCGGTTTTGGGTTTTTCAGAAAATACTATCCATAATGATGCTTTGGGCAAATTGTGCCTAAACCGATATTCATATAATTGAGAAACAGCATGTCGTACTTGAGAAAGTTCATTACGACTTGTTATACTTTTTATCTCAAAAATAGCAGGACCCGACTTTAAAACAGCAAAACAATCAATTAATACATTTTCTTCAGGAATATACTTATATTCTTTGAGCTTATCCATTAATATTTTTAATGTTTTTTCATGTTCACTGTTAGCCCAATTTAATTTTTCTTTTTCAATATCCGACAAGATTCTTTTTTTTATATCGTTAGTTATTTTTATTTCATTACCTTTTTTCCTTATACCTATAGGTTCTTCTAATTTTTCAAATGAATCCATCAAAAATTTTTTGAAAGAATTAAGTCGGGTATAAATTGTTGTTTGCCTTAATTTATCAAATTCTTGATAAAACATTTCAATATTATTTGTATGTATACACATTTTTAATTGTTCGTATATTTCCAGTATTTCAGAACATTCTTTCTCGCTTGGATTGCCTAATCCTTCTAATATAGCAAAACGAGTTGGGTGTTTAAGTTTACTTTTAGTTCTAAAGAACATACTAATCATTGATAGTACTGGGAAATATCTTTTTAAAGGTAAAGCTCTTTGTGTTTCTGAGGATATATCAATTGATAAAAAATCGTCAATTTTATTTATATAAGTCATTCTAGATCTGGGTGTTATATTTTTTTGCCCAAAAGCAATAATATTAGAAGCTTTAACTGTAGTCTGCGTGATTTCGATTATTTTGTATTTATTTATATATCCAACATAAGGTTTTTCATACTTTGAAACAATAAGGAGTAATTCAAATTTAGGGTTAATTGTCTTGCAAAAACCTAACCAAGTATTTTTATTTTTTTGTTTTATAGCAACCGCTTCAATTTCTTTTCCAATGTCAATGTATTCAGAATTATAAATTAAATCTTCTTGCATATATCTTGTTTCCCATTAACATAATTTTATAAAAAAAGATTTTAAATTTAAATAATTTATTTTAATTATAAGTTTTTTATCTAAACACTTAAAAAGTCTTAAATATATACAACTACCAGTGTTTATATTAAACTATAGTTGATGTAGGGAAATAGCCATAAATGAAAAACAAATTTGAAAATTATACAGTTGCATATATCGATTTTTTAGGAACTAAGGAAAAAATTAACACAAATGACATTGAGTGTTTAAAAACAATAGAAAAAATATTTAAAGAAACAAATGATTTATTTAAAAAGAACAGCAAATTTATCCATAATTCAATTAAGACTAAAATATTTTCTGATAATATATTAATGTTTTCAAAGGGAATAAATGGGTTGTTTGATGTCGCTACTTATTCTGCAGTATTTCAAATAAGAGCATTGATTAATGGACTTATTGTTAGAGGTGGTATTTCATTTGGCTCTTTCTATGAAAGTAAAACTTTTGTCTTTGGAAAAGCATTGTGTGATGCTGTTGTGTTAGAAGAAGAAATCGCAGTATTTCCTCGTATAATTTTGGATAAAAAAATTAATGATGAAGAACTAAAAAAATATGTCTGCGTAAAAGATTCGGATGGCTATTATTATATTGATTTTTATTCGTATTATCCTACAGTGGAATTTAATACTGATACTAATGATATGTGCAAGAAGTTAAAAAAACAAATTATTGATTTAAAATCAAAAAACAACAATGTAAAATATATTCAAAAATATGATTGGTTAATTAATTATCATAATAAATACTGTGAAAAATCTAAATTAAACTGTGAATGCTATATTAATTAATTATATAAGGACAATAATGAAACCATTAAAAAAATTTAATCGCAATATAGAAAAATTTGAGTTATATGAACTAATTAGTTCAATAACAGAGGAAAATAATTTAAAAGTTATCATTATAAAAGTTATGAATATATAAATTTTTCTTTTTAGGGAAAAGTTGTAAAAACGGGACGAAGAATTAAGGGTTTGGGTGGTATAATTTTTTGATTTTTTGCCCTTCAATTCAAATATTGTCTGCATTTCATAATTTGTCCTGTTTCGGACAAGCAAAACCATTTGAAATCTGATTAAAACAGAGTTAATATTAATATGCTACGGCTGATTTTCAGCCGTAGCAATGTATTTAAGCAAAATTTGCGGAGTTCAAATACTTCCA
>CANQZO010000250.1 GCA_947628355.1 Candidatus Gastranaerophilales bacterium
CGCATTATGATGTGTTTCAAACGGTTTTGCGTTTGCTCCGCCTGCTTGTGAATGAAGCATTGGTGTTTCCACCTCTAAAAATCCTTTAGAAGTTAAATATTCTCTTATTTTTTGAATTATTAATCCTCTTTTTCTAAAGGTATCTTTAACTTCACTGTTCATTATCATATCAACATATCTTTGGCGGTAGCGGGTTTCAACATCCGTAAGCCCGTGAAACTTCTCCGGAAGCGGTTTTAAAGATTTTGTCAATATTTCAAAATCTACCGTTTTTAAACTTAATTCGCCTCTCGGTGTTCTTCTTATATCGCCCGTAAAACCTACAATATCACCGATATCTATCATTTTTATAAGTTTTATTTTTTCTTCTGATATATTTTGCTTGTGTGAAAAAATTTGGATTTTGCCCGTATCATCCATTAAATCAATAAACATACCCGTATTTCTGACAGCCATTACTCTGCCTGCAACGCTGTAACGATCGGTTGTTTCTTCACCCGCAGGTAAATCTTTATATTTTTCCTGCAGTTCTTCTGCGCTTGCCGTTTTAACAAATTTATACGGATAAGGATTTATTCCCTTTTCTCTTAGTTCTTGCACTTTGTGCAATCTTCCCTGCCTGATAACATCAATTGACGATGTTGACTCTTTTGTATCCTGCATATTACTCTCCAAATTATTCTTTTTGGTTAAATTTTAACATTAACATTTTTTAATGTCATTAGTATTTAATTCCAAAATCATTGCTTTTTATTAACTTTTAACTATTCAAAAAAAGGACTCTGCAGAGAGTCCTTTTAAAATTCAAACATTATTATTTATTAATTTCTTAAAAAAAGAAAGTAAAAAATTACCGCTATATATTTCTTTTCATCGCTGCGATTATTTCTGCTGCGTTGTTATGTACATTATTCAAATCTATGAATTTATATATGTGGCGGCTTATTCCGTTCACAGACCCCCAGCCTGATTCCATAAAACATGCTCTGTCTATATCTTTACCAGTAATTACAAAAGCTATTTTCTTTCCTCTTTTAGCAGATTTTGTACATAAACCGTTTCCTTTATTTTGTACATATATGTCCGTTGCATCTAAAACTAAAGAATTACCGTCTGATTTTTCCAAAATTTCTTTTAATTTTGTTATTTTTTGTTTTTGTCCTGCAACAGCATAAACTCTGCCAAATGATGCGGATGAATTAATATTGGAAATTTTCATAATAAATTTACCTCTCTTTCACTTATCAATAAAATGTGCGGATAATTAAATTTGTCATCAGACATATTATATTTAACATTTCTTAACAACCTGCAGGCTGTAACTCAATAAATAAAAGGCTTACAGGATTTGCAAAATGTCTTTACACAAAATTATGATTAATTTTCATGTAATAATTAAATTATGAATATTTTAATCCCCGAAGAATTAGCGATAAAAAAGCCAAAAAATGAACTTTTAAAAATCATCAATAATAAAAAGTTCAATGATACTGTGCTTTATGAGTTAAATTCCGATTTCCATAACATCAAAATTATTGAAAACGAAATAGGGCGTTTTTTACATTATAAAGATACTTATCAGGCAGGCATTGTTAACACAAAGTTTTACAAAGGCAATCTGCCTTATATTAATTACTTTTTGATTTCATACCTTTTAAATCCGAAAGCGGAGAAAATTCTTGTAATCGGCTTGGGCTCGGGCAAATTAATTAATGACTTTGAGCTTCTTTTTGAAAATTTAAAAGAAATTGAATGCGTTGATTTAGAAGAAAATATTGTTGATATTGCGGAAAAGTATTTTGATTTTAAACAATCGGATAAATTTAATTTTATTCTTCAAGACGGCATAACTTATCTGCGCAATTGCAAAAAGAAATATGATTTAATAATTACTGATGTCGCAAATAATGACGGAATTGATTTAAGGTTTTTATCAGATGAATATTTTTCGGCAGTAAAAAAATGTTTAAAAAAGGGCGGAATATTCGTTTCAAATATGTGCGCAAGCCCCGATTTTCAAAATCCGAAAAATTTATTTTTTAAAAAATATTTTCCTAAATACAAAGCGTATTTTGTTAATAATCTTGTATTTAAAGGCAATTTCTCGGATAAAGTTTACTATAAATCCTTTTTTAATCTTGATGAGCGTGTCATTGACATAACAAACGTAATTATTTTTTCTTCAGATAAAAAATATTGTATCGGCAGTGAAATAAATAAATTTCAAAAATTACAAATTGATATCAAAAATTATTTAAAAGATTACACCGAAATTGAATAAAGGAAATATTTGTAATAAAATAAATCTAAAGCAGTCAACGGGATTAATTAAGTGGCAAACAGACCGATAGTAGCAATAGTAGGCAGACCAAATGTAGGGAAATCTACATTCGTTAACAGATTATTAGGTTCAAGACGCTCTATTGTAGATGATAGAGCAGGTGTTACCCGTGACAGAATTTATTTTGATGTTGAGTGGATGGATAAAGAATTTACCGTTATAGATACGGGCGGAATAATCCCCGGTGATGAAGATGAAATTATGCTTAACATCTATACACAGGCAAAAATCGCTTGCGAGGAAGCGGATAAAATAATTTTCTTAGTCGACGGCAGAGAGGGAATAAACCCTATTGATTATGATATTGCC
>CANQZO010000251.1 GCA_947628355.1 Candidatus Gastranaerophilales bacterium
CAAGAGTAATTTCTCCGGGTTTTGGTGTTGAACCTCCGCCGATGATACCGACAGCAGAAGCGGTATGGTGAACAGACCTAAACGGACGTCTTGTGATTAAAGGCTTATCGGGATTAACAAGCGCGCTGACGGAATAAATTTTAGTCAGTTCAATGGATTCATCAAAAGTCAAAGGCGGAAGAATAGATGGGAAACATTTAGCAAGTAAAGTTTTTCCTGCCCCCGGAGAGCCCGACATTAACAAATTATGAGCTCCTGCGGCGGCAATTTCCATAGCCTTTTTAGCTTTAGTCTGACCTTTAACGTCTTTAAAATCAAAAGAAGAACCGAAGTTAAAATCGTCGTTCATAAAATCTTCAATATTAACAGTAGTCGGCTGAATTTCTTTATAATCGGGTGATGATGAATTAAAATGATTAACAATATCGGTAAGAGTTTTAGCGCCGAGAATATTCAAATCCGTAATAATAGCGGCTTCTTTAGCGTTATCCGAAGGGAGTACAATGGTTTTAATACCTTGTTCTCTAAGCCCCGCCGCGATAGGCAGAACACCCGCAACTGCTCTAAGTGAGCCGTCAAGGGATAATTCTCCGATAAATGCCGTTTGACTGAAATCTATATTGGGAATAACGCCGTTTTTAACAAGAATACCTACTGCAATGGGTAAATCATAGTAGCTTCCCATTTTTTTAATATTAGCGGGAGCCAAGTTAATTACTACTTTTTTATTGGGAAATTCAAACCCCGAATTTTTAATGGCAGAGCGGACGCGTTCTTTTGCCTCGCTGATAGCTGTATCAGGCAGTCCGACAATAGAAATGGAGGGCAGTGAGTTATTCAAATCGACTTCAACGAGAATTTTATAAACATCGAGTCCTATAACGCTTGCTGTTAAAATTTGAGAAATCACGATAAACCCTTACAATTCAAACTATGTAAGTAAGTATATAACATAAATCGGGGGAGGTTCAATATATTAATCAAAACAAATGTAAAGAAATGTAAAAATATAAAACAAAACAGGCATTAAAAAAAATTCACGGTCATTAAAGAAAATGTAAGACTCATAAAAGTCTAAAACTGAACAACTATCTACCAAAACTAACCTAGTTAACGCTCTTTTCCAAACAAAAGAGCTTTTTTTTGCGGTTTTTCCGCAGGGTAGAGCGAAGCGAACCCGAGGGAGCAACAACCCGACCGAGCGGAAAAACCCGAAAGGGGTTTGAAAGCGAGGTTGCAGGGGTTGTGCGAACAGGAAAAACCAAGAGGTGAAATTCCGTACGGACAAAGTCCGGTTAGCAAAGTGTAACCCAACAAATATTAAAATAGTATTTGATAAAAAATAAATTAAAAATAAAGTTATCAACCGAATACTCGTTTTAAATTTCACTAACTTCAACCAAAGGCTTCGTAACTCGCCGAGAAATCGGCTCAAACAGACGAAGCCCTGATATTGTTTCAGTAAGTGAACTTAAAAAACTCCGTATATGGTTTTCAAACTTTATTTTTAATTTATTATTATTGATTAAAAATGCCGTTAATAATATAATTTTACTATGAAACAAAGGTCTCTATTTGATGTAATATCACCCATAATGACAGGTCCTTCCAGTTCGCATACTGCAGGAGCAGTTAGACTCGGTTTGCTTGCAAGAAATATTTATAAAGAAACTCCACAAAAAATTATATTCAGATTATACAATTCTTATGCTCAGACAGGAAAAGGGCATGGAACCGATAAAGGTTTACTCGCAGGTTTGTTTGGCTACAGTGTTGACAGTGAAAAAATTAAAAATATATTTAATGAACCGTCATTAAAAAATATTAATTACGCATACGAATATTTGCAAAATATGGACAGACATCCTAATGCCGTTGATTTTATACTTGAGGGAAAAATCAATATGACAATTTCGGGCAATTCCGTCGGCGCAGGGAATGTGGAAATAACGAAAATTGATGATTTTACAACAAAAATATCGGGTGAATATAATACAATAATCTTGTTTTATAAGGATAAACCCGGCATGATATCCAAAGTATCAACAATAATACAAAAAGAAAATATAAATATTGCCTCGCTTGACTGTGACAGAAATGCAAGAGGTCAAACAGCGTCGATGTGTATATGTGTAGACGGGCAAATTCCGCCAAAAGTAATATCCGAAATCGAAAAAATCGAAGATGTATATTTTGTCAGAAGTATAAAAAAATTAGAGGATTAAATGGATTTTAGTATAAATACATTTGAAAAACTTTTAAGTATATGTGAAAGTGAAAATAAAAAAATATACGAAGTAATGCAGGAAAAAGAGGCATTTGATTTCGATATTGATGTAGATACGGTAAGGAAAAGAGCCGCAAAAAATATAGAAGCAATGAAATCGGCTATAAAAAACGGAATGACCTCAAAAGAAAAGTCATATAGCGGATTATGCGGTGATGATTGTGCAAAACTGCAAGAACGGTATGCAAAAGAAACTCCCTTGTTTGGTAAAATATACGAAAAAATTACAACATACGCACTTGCTACCATGGAAGAAAATCTGCGGATGAATAAAATTGTTGCGTGTCCTACTGCGGGTTCATGCGGAATTGTACCTGCGGTAATAGCAGCATTATCAGAAGAAAAGG
>CANQZO010000252.1 GCA_947628355.1 Candidatus Gastranaerophilales bacterium
GGATGAAGATGATATCTGGGATTACATGGGGAACAGACTGCTGGAGATAAGAAAGGAGGTCAATCAATCATTTTTGGGTGAAAAGCTGCTACGGGAAAAGCTCTTACTGATCGTAGACGAGACAGAGGTTTTTGTCAGAAGCTACGAGCAGCCCGGAGTAGTAAAGCGATGGAAGAAGATCAATCCGCCAATCATTTTTTTCGATTGTGCCTTTGACATCAGGGAGCAATGCCCGGATGAATATCGAAAAGCGATGTCGGGCCTGAGCGAATGGAAGCTTGCACTTTATCCGGATGAAGAATTGGCGGAAAAGAGAAAAAAGTATTTTGCAAAACTCAGAGAGAAAATAGAAAAAGAAAACCTCAGATACTCTGAGGACAGGATATTCATGGATGAGTTGCTCAGAACTCTCACCATGGTTTTTGAAGAGGATTTCAAAGAGTATTGGAACTGTTGGAAGTGTTACGGTTAAATGAGGATAGAAGGAAAACCGGCGGCCGCCGGTTTTGGCGGCTGCCATTTGGGGCAAGGAGGAGATCGTGGAAATGTCAGCGACTAGGATGATTACATATTATGAGAAAGAAATTTATGAGTCTGATTTTGCAATCAATCAATGTTGTGATTATGTACAATTGATGAAAAAATACCTGGAAGGAGGAACATGGACACATTTATCTAAGACAAAGGGAAAAGAGGAAAAAAAGCAAATCGAAAAGCCACCATATCAAGATCCTGATGAGTGGCCGGGTTGCTCTTATTATTGGGAATTGACGCGATTTTTAAACAAACGGGAAAGTTGGCTGGAAGACAAAATGAAGAAAATGGGGAAAGCCTATCAACCGTATCGATATGTTGCACCGAATAAGTGCAAAAAGCCCGAGGAAGAGAAGGGAAAAGGTCAGGAGCAGGGCAGTAATAAAAGTGAAATAATAGTAAAAATAGTAAACGGTGATGGCAAAGGCGAAGAGAAAATTCGTTTGAAGTCGGATCAGTTCGGATTTTCAGTCGGAGAGAGCAGGGCGAAATTTAACAGTCATCCTTATGGATATCTTTGCAAATTGGTTGAAAAAGAAAAAAAGACAAAGAAAGAGAAAGATGAAGTTTGCGAAGTGATAGAGAAGTGTATTTATCATACGCGGACGCTTGGCGGCGGATTTTTGTGGCAGGTTGATCCGGGCGATGCCAGAAATCAAAAAGCTGTATATGGATATTATAATATGAATAGAGGAACAGACTCTTATATAGAAGACAGAGTTGATTTGACTCTGTTAGAGATTAAGCATCTGTTTGAGTGGCTGGGTATGCCGAAAGACAAACATAAGGAAGATACTCTCTTTTCAGGTGATCTCCTTTCTTCAAGAGTAATAAAATGCAAGGAAGAAAAGGGTGTACGAGAGTACATAGAATGGTTACTGCATTTTGGTACTTTTGAAAATTTTATCCGATTTTTTTGTCTTGATGATTTTGTAGATGAAACATGGATGCCGCTTGATATTATGAAATCGAAGCTGGAATGGGATGATAAAAAGAAAGGTCCGAAATCTTCGAACGTTGGAAAAAGTTCTTTTCCTTTGAAAGACCCGACGGAATATAAACCGAATGATTCCGATTCCTATAAGAAACTTAAGAAGCTGTCCGCCGCAGATCTGAAACAAATGTTAGAAAATGTTCGCATTCTGACCCTTGCCCGCTCTTATAAGATGCAGGAAGTTATAGATGGCATTTCAAATTAACATGACTGTTTTTAGGATTAAAAAAATGGAGAGACATTATGAAAACGATTACAGAGTATTTACAAAACGATCCGGTTTCCTATGATTTTTCCGATGACTGTACGGAGAGCGTTGCTTATCAGGCCAAGAAAGACTATGAAAAATATTTTATTTACCGTTCTCTCAAGCTTGACGGAAAAGAAATCTATCCGGCTGCTGTCGCCGCCAAAGAAAAGAATTATCAGTTATATGGCAAAGTAGGCGATCCGGATGTAAAGAGCAGTCTCCTGCAAAGCATCTATTCGTTTTTATGGCCGGAGATTCGAGAAGAAAAAAGCGGATATATGATGTATAAGGACTCAGGTAAGGACAAGATCTATTCTGATACGATGACAAGCTGTCAGACTGTTTTAAATAATTATGTAAAAAGCAGGATGCCTGAAGTTTTGGAAAGGTACGACGTCAAATATGTTTCCAACTTAATGTGCATAGAACTTTATGAAACGCATATTGCATTTAAGAAACTGCTGGAAGAAAGCGAGGATTTAGAGCATTTTATCGCTGTGTATCATACGCTTGGCAATTACCTCCCGGTTCCCTATGGGTTTAACAGCGCCAGAAGCGGTTATTTCGGCTCGCATGACAGCTGGGATTTAACTTTGATGAAAATAAAAGAATACTATGATGCCGGAAAGAAAATTTCGAGCAATTCCGGAGAACTATTCGCCTGTTCGCCGGAAATAAAAATCATGGAGCTGTTACATTTCAGCAGAGAAATGATCAGCTGCTACCAATGGTTAAACAGTTTTGCGGGCTGGGAAGATTTTATTGTTAAAAATTTCCTTCAGGATTTTGTCGGGGATGATCATCAGCCGATTCCGTTTTGTGAAG
>CANQZO010000253.1 GCA_947628355.1 Candidatus Gastranaerophilales bacterium
TAGCGAAGGAGTGACAGCCCCGAGAGAAAGCAAAATACAAGACAGCGGATTTTGCGCAGAGCGAAGCTCGAAGATAATAAAGCTAAACGGATAAATCAATGAGCACAAATACAATCAAAATATTGTTTTTAGGCGATATAGTCGGAAAACCCGGCAGATTGGCTGTGCAAAAATTTATCACGCAAATATCACAAGAGCAAAAGCCGGATTTTATAATAACAAATGTTGAAAATGCCTCGCATGGCTTTGGTCTGACTCAAAAAAACTATAATGAATTATTATCATACGGCATAGATTGCTTCACATCGGGCAATCATATATGGGATAAACGAGAAATATTCCAATATATAGATGAAGTCGATAAACTTATCAGACCGATTAATTACCCGATTGGCACGGCAGGTAAGGGATATAGAATATTTGAAACGGGAAAATGCAAAATCGGGGTAATAAATGTACTTGGCAGAACCTTTATGGGACTGATTGATGCCCCATGGCAGCTGCTTGAACAAGCTATAAACGAAATAAAAAAAGAAACTCCGATAATAATAATTGATATTCATGCGGAAGCAAGCGCAGAAAAAATCTGCATGGGAAAATATTATGCAAAACTCGGAGTAAGTGCCGTATTAGGTACTCATACCCATGTGCAGACGGCAGATGAGCAAATATTTGAAAACACCTGCGCATATATAACGGATACAGGGTTTTGCGGGGCTTATGACAGCGTAATAGGCATGGAATATGAAGCGTCCGTAAACAGATTAATAACAGCAATACCCGACAGATTGGATGTTGCGGAGTCAGAGCTTTCTCAAATCAACGGAGTTGAAATTGAAGTTGATATTTTAACAGGACAAGCTCTGTCAATAAAAAGAATTAATGAGAGAATAAACGTAAATGAGGAAAAAGTAATTATGAAAGGATAAGGAAGTGAAAGTCGATTTACATATCCACACATCGTATTCCGATGGCGCGTTTTCACCCGAGAAAATCGTCGACACGGCAATAGATGCAGGGCTTGGTGCGATTGCAATTACAGACCATGATAATGTGCTGTCGCATAATATTGCTCTTGAATATGCAAAAGATAAACCAATCGAAATTTTACCGGGAGTAGAAATTAACACAATCTACAAAGGTTACGAAGTACATATTCTCGGTTATTTTATGGACTTAAACAACAGTGATTTTCAGAAATTGTTAAAATCACAGCAGCAGGCACGTATAAAACAGACTAAAGAAATAATCACTCTGCTTGGGAAACGTGCGGGAATAAAAATAACATTTGAAAGTATTGTTCAGCAGGTAGCAGAGGGCGGAAGTATAGGCAGACCGCATATAGCAAAGGCTATTACAAATGCAGGCGGGACTTCAAGTGTTATAGAGGCTTATAACAAGTATATTAATGATGATTCAAACGTATATGTACAAAGAAAAACAGTAACTCCGTTTGACGCTGTTGAAGTAATATATGATGCAGGCGGGATACCTGTTTTTGCTCACCCTTATGATGTCGATATTGCAGACCAATTAACCAAAGAAATGATGAATTTCGGTTTAAGAGGATTAGAGGCATATCACAGAAAGCACTCACCCGCAATAATTGAGTATTTTTCTACTCTTGCTGAAAAATACGGACTGATTATAACGGGCGGTTCGGATTTTCATGCTCCAAACCCCAACAACGGCAATATCATCATGGGTAAGAACTTTGTTCCCGATTGGATTTATGATGAATTAATGAAAGAAAAAAGAAGAAGGGAACTTGCAGGGTGAAAAGCCTTTCATTTAACATATTCAACATAATATCGGTACTTGCAATTATTGTACTGACTGTTATTATCATAATTCCGTTTAACTTAATTAATTTAGAGCAGGCTCAAAGAATTGCCAAGTGGAAAAGTGTTTATGAAGAATTAAAATATTCCTTTGAACTTGTTAAACTTCATGAGGGTTCAATAATACCTGCAGATTACGAGGAAAATGCAATCAATAAAGAGTCTGTTAAAAATAGAATTTTTCCATATTTTAATATATCAAGTGATGAAAAAATAAATTTAAAAAAATATTCGTATAGAAAATTAAACGGAAGTCCCATAAAAAAGAACTGGCAGTTTTACTTTAATGAATATTATGAGATGAAAGACGGAATAATAATTTCAATTAAGCCAAACGAAAGTGAAAAAGTATTACCCGACCAGCCGTTATATTTTATGTTAACAGACATAAACGGAGCAGAAAAACCAAACAGAATCGGGCAGGATATATTTTTTATAAATATATATTCCGATTATATAACGGCACTTGGAGAGGGAAAAGGACATGAGCGTTTAAAAGTAAACTGTTCACCCATTGGAAGCGGATTATATTGCAGTGAATATTATTTATTGGGCGGAAGTTTTTAATTTGAGTTCACAACATGTTTGTGTTAATTTGTAGAAATCAATGAGAAAATTAAAATACAGTTAAGGAGAAAAGAATGACAGAGAAGAGAGTATGGTTGTTCAAGGAAGGTAATGCTTCAATGAGAAATCTATTGGGCGGGAAAGGAGCAAATTTAGCCGAAATGACAAATTTAGGCTTACCTGTACCTCC
>CANQZO010000254.1 GCA_947628355.1 Candidatus Gastranaerophilales bacterium
ACCCGTTTCTTCGCCCGTAACATCTAACCCGGGGTTAGCGGTGCTGCATGGAAATCTTGCTCCCGACGGTGCTGTAGTTAAAATTTCGGGTGTTGAAAAAGAATGTCTTGAGTTTACGGGACACGCTAAAACATTTAACTCCGAAGAAGACGCAATGAAAGCTATAATGGAAGATAAAATAACGGCAGGCGATGTTGTTGTTATCCGTTATGAAGGCCCCAAAGGCGGCCCCGGAATGAGAGAGATGTTATCTCCGACCTCTGCTATAGTAGGAAAAGGCTTAGGCAGTAAAGTTGCTTTAATTACTGACGGCAGATTTTCGGGCGGTACAAGAGGACTTTGCATAGGTCATATCTGCCCGGAAGCTCCAGCGGGCGGTGTAATCGGAGTTATAAAAGACGGCGACGAAATTTATATAAATATTCCAAAACGTGAAATTACTTTAAAGGTAGATGAAAATGAAATAAATGAAAGAATGAAAACATTTACTCCGCTTCCCTCTAAAGTAAGAAAAGGGTATTTAAAAAGATATTCAGCGGTTGTTTCATCTTCCGATAAAGGTGCAATTACAAGCATATAAAAAGAGAGGCATTTAAGCCTCTCTTTTTTATTTATTATTTTGTTTATTTTTCATCGTTCCAAGAGTACATTTTTCTTAACTCTTTACCTACTTTTTCAAGCTGGTGTTCAGCTTTAACTCTTCTTGTGGCAAGGAAGTGAGCTCTGCCTGCAGCTTTATTTTCTGTTATCCATTTACCTGCAAATGTACCATCTTGAATTTCAGATAAAATTTTCTTCATTTCTTTTTTTGTTTCATCAGTAATAATGCGTTTACCTGTTTCGTAATCACCAAATTCAGCGGTATCCGATATTGAATATCTCATCTTTGAAAATCCGCCTTGATAAATTAAATCAACGATAAGTTTCATTTCGTGGATACATTCAAAATAAGCGTTTTGCGGGTCATAACCTGCTTCAACAAGAGTTTCAAATCCTGCCTGCATTAAAGCTGTAACACCTCCGCACAGAACTGCCTGCTCGCCAAAAAGGTCTGTTTCAGTTTCTTGTCTGAATGTTGTTTCAAGAACTCCTGCTCTTGCTCCGCCTATACCTGCAGCGTATGCTAAAGCATTTTCATGTGCTTTTCCGCTTGCATTTTGATGAACCGCAACCAAACAAGGAACACCTTTGCCCTCAACATACTCGCTTCTTACGGTATGCCCCGGTCCTTTTGGTGCAATCATTACAACATCAACGTCACTCGGAGGTACTATTTGATTAAAATGAATATTAAAACCGTGAGCAAATGCTAAAGTTTTACCTGCCGTTAAATTAGGAGCTATCTGTGTTTTATAAATATCTGCCTGTTTTTCATCGGGAAGCAGTATCATTATAAAATCAGCCATTTTAGATGCTTCTTCAACCGTTGCTACTTGTAAACCTGCTGCTTCAGCTTTAGCCCATGATTTTGAACCGTTATATAAGCCGACAACTACATCAATTCCGCTTTCATGCAGGTTTAGAGCATGCGCATGACCTTGACTTCCGTAACCGATTATTGCAACTTTCTTGCCTTTTAATAAACTTAAATTGCAATCTGACGCATAATAAATTTTAGCCATAACTACCTCGTTTTCTTTAATTTTCTTTATGTTAACGCTACTTTTTAGTGTAAAACTTAAAAAATTATAGTCAACTCTTAACAAAAATTGAAAAAATTTGCACTTCATTTTTGCTTAGGTTAAAATTTTACAAAAAGGTAGTGGTTTAAGAGAATTGGAGAAATGATGACAGCCGAGCAAACCATAAAATCCGAAAAAATGAACGGTGCAAAAATGTTTCTTGAATGCTTAAGAAAAGAGGGAGTTGATAAAATTTTCGGCTACCCCGGCGGCGTTATTCTTCATATTTATGATGAATTATATAAATGTGATTTTATAAAGCACTATCTTGTAAGGCATGAGCAGGCAGCAGTGCACGCTGCGGAGGGATATGCAAGGGTTACCGGTAAACCGGGTGTTGTTCTTGTAACTTCAGGCCCCGGGGCTTGTAATACAATTACGGGGATTGCAAATGCTTATTATGACAGTTATCCTCTCGTTGTATTTACGGGACAGGTGGATTCAAAATTAATTGGTAATGACGCTTTTCAAGAGTCCGATATTGTAGGTATTACAAGAACATGCTGCAAGCATAATTATCTTGTAAAAAATATAAGTGATTTGCCACGAGTAATAAAAGAGTCTTTTCATATTGCAAGAACAGGTAAGCCCGGGCCTGTAGTTGTTTCGCTTCCTAAAGATATTTTGACTTCAAAAATGGATTTTGAATATCCCGAAAAAATTAATCTTCCGGGGTACAATCCGACTTATGAGGGACATCCTATTCAATGCAGGCGTGCTCTTAAATTGCTTTGTGAGGCTCAAAGACCTGCTATCATATCAGGCGGCGGAGTTATTCACTCTGACGCATGGCAGGAAATTTGCGAATTGGCTAAAAGATTGAATATTCCTGTTGCTACTACACTTATGGGGATTGGTACATATCCGCAGGATGATGAATTATCTCTCGGCATGCTTGGTATGCACGGTAATTATT
>CANQZO010000255.1 GCA_947628355.1 Candidatus Gastranaerophilales bacterium
ATTGCAAATTCATCAAGATTTGCTTTTCCTATTATGGGAATTAAATTATTTTTTAATTTTCTTGTTACTGTAGCGTCATAAGGAGATATAAAATTTTCAAGTATCTTACTTGAAACTGTTGTCGGGTATGATTTTAAATTAATATTATCCTTTAATGCCAAGGCAATACCTGCTAAGTGCGGTAATTGTTCGTTATTCCTTATTTTTTCATCAACTTTTTCTGCCGTTTCAAGTGCATACTCTTTTGTTAACGAATTATATGCCCCTATTTCTTCGTCTGTATTTTCAACCCTTTCATACATTGCCTGTGTTAATTCAACAGCACTTACTTCCTTATTTAAAAGCGCTTTCCTTTGCTGAGTTGACGGTTTTGTTATTAACTCTTTTATATCCAATTTAATATCCTCTCATGCTCTTTTTTTTATATTATAAACTAAAAAAGCTACTTATGATATTATAGAAAAAGAAAGGTAGAAAAACTTGGCAATAATATCTGATGACGATAATATAAAACCCGCTAAAACAAAGAATGAAGACACTCAAGCGGAACAAACTTCTTATGATATGTCATTTGAAGCAAATATCCGTCCGAAAAATTTTGATGAATATGTAGGACAGAGCGCATTAAAATCGACATTAAAAATTTCTATAGAAGCAGCGAAAAAACGTGAACTGCCGTTAGACCATATACTGTTTTACGGTCCGCCCGGACTTGGCAAAACAACACTTGCTTCAGTTATTGCTTCGGAAATGGGAGCAAATATTAAAATAACTTCGGCTCCGTCACTTGAACGACCCAGAGATATTATCGGCATTTTAATGGCTTTAAGTGCGGGAGATGTTTTATTTATTGATGAAATCCACAGACTTAATAAAATATCGGAAGAAATTTTATATCCCGCTATGGAAGATTTTTGTATTGATATGACAACAGGTAAATCTCAAACTTTAAAGTCTATAAGAATACCCATTCCAAAATTTACACTTGTCGGGGCTACAACAAAAGCAGGAGCACTATCGGGACCATTGCGCGACAGGTTCGGAATTATTCACAGATTAGAATTTTATTCTATTGAAGAACTGTCGCAAGTTATCGAGCGTACAGCAAAAATTCTTGAAATTGATATTGATAAAACAGGTGCAAATGCTATTGCAAGACGCTCAAGAGGAACACCGAGAATTGCAAACCGCCTTGTTAAAAGAGTAAGAGATTATGCAATTGTTAAATCTAACGGCATTATTGACGAAAAAACCGCAAATACCGCGCTTGACATATTGCAAATAGACAAATTCGGACTTGATAACACTGATAGAGCACTTTTAAAACTTATTGCGGAAAAATATTCGGGCGGACCCGTCGGGATTGAAACGCTTGCAACAGCCCTTGGAGAAGATGTTAAGACCATTGAAGATGTTTATGAACCTTACTTGCTTCAGCAAGGCTTTATTCAACGTACTCCGCGCGGACGAAAATTAACCGAACATGCCTGCAAATGCTTTAACATTAAAAATATTGATTTACAACAGAGTTTGTTTTAACATCAATAATGGCAGGAGTAGGAATAAAACAGTGAAAAATGCTTTAATTACGGGAATAACAGGGCAGGACGGAAGTTATCTGGCAGAATTATTACTTAATAAAGGCTATCAAGTCTACGGGCTTGTAAGAATGTCATCTGTTGACAATTTATATAGAATTAATCATTTATTAAACAATAAAAATTTTAAGATTTTATATGGTGATATGATTGATGAGGCAAGTCTTTTTAAAGCAATTCAAGATAGTAATCCTGATGAGATATATAACTTAGCCGCTCAATCACACGTAGGTTTAAGTTCAAAATTCTCGGAATATACAGCACAAGTTAACGCACTGGGAGTTCTCAGATTAATTAATGTAATTCAATCACTAAAAATTGAAAATAAAGTAAAGTTATATCACGCCTTAACTGCAGACATATTCGGTAACAGCGATGAAGAATGCTTAAATGAAAATTCTGATATAAAACCGTTAACACCTTATGCCTGCGCTAAAGCATATTCTCTTTGGCTGACGAGAAGCTATCGCAAACAAGGAATGTTTATTGTAAACGGAATAGCCTTTTCACACGAATCCTCAAGACGCCCCGATAAATTCGTAACAAGAAAAATTACAAAAGCTGCAGTTAGAATTAAATACGGGAAACAAGATAAATTGGAGCTGGGCAATATATTAGTAAGACGTGATTGGGGGCATGCTAAAGAATATGTTGAAGCTATGTATTTAGCTATGCAAAGAGAGATACCAGATGACTATGTTTTTGCAACAGGCATTACTACCAGTATAAAAAGATTTTGCATAAAAGCATTTAATGAACTTGGTATTGAGCTTGAATTTAAAGGTAATGGAATAAATGAAAAAGGCTACGATAAATCTACTGGGAAAGTTATAATTGAAATTAACCCAGAGTATTTTAGAAAATTTGAGAAAATAAATCATTACGGTGATTATTCAAAAGCTAAAAAGCTACTGGGCTGGAGTCCTAAAATCACTATTGATGAAATCATAAAAGAAATGATACAAGAAGACTTAAAAGACGAAAC
>CANQZO010000256.1 GCA_947628355.1 Candidatus Gastranaerophilales bacterium
CCTGCAATTACCTCAACACAGGAGGTATTACCTCCGTATTTAAGAAAATTTTTATCTGCAACGGGGTAAGAGCCTCTTATCCCGCGAAATATAATTTTAAAATCATCTTTTTTTGTCATAAAACCGCCGTTATTTTTTCTCGATAATAATTTGTGTGTTTCTGTCGCGTTCTTTACCGTAGTAACCTGCCCCGCCAAGCGTTATTAAGCGGGTTTTCGCCTGAAAATCTTTTAAATTTGTTTCCATAAATTTAAAGTTAAATATAACTTTATTTCTTCTGTTATCGACTTCAACAATTCTGAAAGAGTTAGGATAACCCGCCAAAGATGGAGTTGAAATATGCAGAATATTGCCGCGTTTAAATATTTTAGTCATGTGATAATGCCCCGAAAATATTGCTATGGGCATTTTGTATTTATTAAGGACCCCCTTATACTCATCTGCGTTTAAAATTTCGTGATGAGGTGAATCGTACGGCGTAACAAGCGGGAAGTGAATAAAAATTAAAACTACATCTTTTTGAGATTGGCTTAAAACATTATCAAGCCATTCAAGTTCTTCTTTAGGTAAAATTCCGTTGGAAGTAAATCCTTTATTTTTTGCCCCGTCAAGCACTATAAATCTAAATCCTTTTTTAGGCTTAAATGTATAGTAGGTGGAGTTAAAAGTATAATTCGGATTTTTTTCTTTTAACAATTCCAAAAAGATAGTTTTTGTTAAATAACCGTCTGTTGTTGTGTCGTGGTTGCCAAGTGCATAATACCATGGGCGGTTTAGAGTATTTAACAAATCAAAAAGCTGAATTGCATCATCTTTTTTAGGTTTGTCAATTCCGTCGCCTGTTATTACAATAAAATCAATATTTTTTTCTTTGTTAATTTGTGAAATAGCGTCGATTAAAAGCGGTTTTGTTTTTGATAAAAGTTTATATCCGTTATCTTCTTTTACTGTTGAAAAGTGGATATCAGAAACCTGTGCGAACTTTAAAGTGCGCGAAAATGACGGCAAATCGCTGATAAAGAACAAAACTGCCACTACAAAAAATATGTATAAACAATCTTTTAATAACTTCCTCATAAAAATAATTATAACAAATAAAGACAATTTGTGGGATAATTTAATATATGGATAAAAACTTTAAAATTAAAAATATATTATTTTATACGTTTTCAATATTAATCGTTGCGATAATAATTGATATAAAATTCAATCCTTTTGAAAAAATAAACTATGCTCCGATAAACAATGTAATAGAGGGAATAAAACAGACTCAAAAAATAGCGCCTGCGAGAGTCTATATTAATGCTTGGCATACCGCAAGACGTGAATATACGGATAAAACAATGAATAATCAGGATTGGCGCAGGTGGAGAAACAGATACAATAATAAAATTAAGACCATGGAAGACTGCGAAGTTGCGGTAAATACGATGTTAAGCAGTTTGAATGACCCTTACACAAGGTTTTTAAAATCCAATAATTACAAACGGCAAAAAGTAATAATGGATTCTAAAATAACGGGAGTAGGTTTAACCTTAAATAAATCATCACAAGGGCTTATTGTAAATAAAGTAATAAAGAATTCTTCCGCAAAAGAGCAAAATATAATGCCGGGAGACTGCATTATAAAAATAGACAATGTAAACATTAATATGATGACATTGGAGCAAATTCAAAATTATATTAATTCCGGAAAAGACAAGGTGCATAAAGTAGAGATAAAGCGCGGAGAATTAATACTTGTAAAAGAGCTAAAAAGCGGAGATATTCCGATTGATACAATGAAATATGTCATTACAAAGAATAATATTGGAATAATTAAGCTGTCGACAATAATGGGTGAAAAAGCGCTTATAGATTTTAGAAATATACTTGAAAAAACAAACGGAACTAAAGCCTTGATTATTGATTTAAGAAATAATTACGGCGGAATTCTGGCAAATGCAGTTCAAATGGCTGATATGATGATAACTGACGGCTTAATATTAAGTATAGAAAAAAAAGGAGTGCCGATATTCAAGATAAATGCTGATAAAAAATCGGTATTTACACCTAAGCCCGTAATAATACTTGTTAATGAAAAGACGGCAAGTGCTTCTGAAATACTTGTGGGTGCGCTCAAAAGTGATATCAACGCGGTAGTTATGGGCGAGAATACATACGGTAAAAATACAATCCAGCAGGTTATTCCGATGTCTAATAAAACAGGTATGATAATAACAACGGAAAAATACATCTTGCCTAACGGCGAGGATATAGAAAAAACAGGGATTGTTCCTGATATTACAATAAGTTCCGTTTCTGATGAAAAATCTAAAGATGAATTATTATCCGAGGCTGTAAAATTAGTCAACAATATAGTGAAAAATGAGAAATAAGGTGTTATAATAAAAGAGCCTTATGCGGGTATTTATTTTGTTCCTACATCTTGATTAAAAGGGAAAGTTGACTCTGATAACAATGCAGTAGACCTGCCTTGAAGCAGGAAACGGATTTGTTAAGGCGCTTACCCACCTGTGGAGCATTCACAGGTAACAAAATCATATTCGCATA
>CANQZO010000257.1 GCA_947628355.1 Candidatus Gastranaerophilales bacterium
TGATAGGTATGGTATTTTCTCTTAGCATACCGCCGGCATTAGGTGGCTTTTACACATCTCAATCTTACATCATATTCAGTTGTAACCCCTCGTTTCAGGTTTTTATGTTATACCATAAAAACCACCGTAAATCAAGAATTTTACGACGGGTTTCGAATATTTTTCGGATTTGTGGGAATAATACTATGTTCTTATATTCCTACAAAATCCCTAAAAGCTGTAAAATGTTCAAAAGTAATGATGTTCCAGAAATAACTGATACAGCAATTTTCCAAATCTTTTTATTAACAGCCGTATTAAGATCGTTTATTCGGTTTTCCAAATCCTCTATTTTTGCGTTAAAATCTTTTGTTTGGTTTTCCAGTTCGTCCTTAAGCTCGGCAAAAGTATTTTTCAATTCAGTTGATAAATTTGCAAGATTATCATCAAAATAATCATTGGATTTGCGAATACTCTCCTTTACGTCTCCAATTTGCTTTTCGAGATTGTTTTCAATTAAGGCGATGTTTTTATTAGCAACATCCGCATTTTTAGAAATGCTCACCTTTATATCCGCAATCATTTCATCGGTATTTTGCGAAACATCTTGAATCTTTCGCTTTAATTCTGCATCTTGTTTTGAATGTTTATCGAGAATTTTTCCGTGTTTATCAATTATTTTGGCAATACCGGCAATTTTTTTATCCTGCTCTTCGTCTTGTCGTTCGAGTTCATCTATGTCTTGGGCGTTTTCTGATATTTTTTCATCATGCTCTTTATCTTTTTCTATGCCTACTGTAATCAACTTATCTTGTTCTTCATCTTGCTTTTCAAGATTGTCTATATCTTGTTCGCTTTCAGATATTCTTTTGTCGTGTTCTTAGTCTTTTTGCTGCTGTTCAGTTAAGGCCTTTTCGTGTTCTTCTAATATGATTGCATTTGCAGAAATACGCCTATTTTGCTCTTGGTCAAGTTCTTCAATTACATCAATCTCTTTTTGTTTTTTCTCAATTTCTAAATTTAAATTCTCAATAAGATTATCGTTTTCGTTAATTCGAGTAATAATACTTTCTTGATTTCTTATTTGGTCTAATGCTAAAAACAATTGTTGTTGAGCAAGTTCTCCTAATTGTTCTTCACTTGCTTCAGATAATATTGCTTTCAACTTTATCAAGACAGACTGACTTGTTGCCATATTATATGCACTTAATCCAAAAACAAATTTTGTAGCATTAGCAGTTTGTCTTTGATATTCCATATGTGCTTTTTGAACTTGGAGTATTGCCGTTTGCAATTCCATTAATGAAGATTGAACTTCGGCTAATTTTTTCTGTGCTTCGGCACCATCTTTGCTATGGTCTATGAGTTCTTTAAGGTTTTGCTTTAATACTTCAATTTCATCGCCTTGTGTTGTATATTGTTTCCACAAAAATTTCCTTTTCCTTGCTGTATGACCGCCAACATTTTTTGCAGCATCAATCAGGGCATCTGCCGACTTTAAGGCGGTTTCAACTTTTCCTCTCGCCTGCTTCTCTTTTTCTTCCGCTTTGCTATATTCTTGATTTGCTTTTTCTAAAAATTTTACCTGCTCAACAAATACTTGTGGTAATTTTTCTTCATCAATAGCAGAAATTTGATTTTCTGTTATTGGAGTAATAACAGTACTTAATTCTTCGTTCATTTTATTTCAACCTCTCGAGCATTTTTTCTCTTAATCCGGGATTTGCTTTATCAATATTTGGCATTAACACTTCTATATCATCCATACATTCACCCATTTGACTTATAGCTTGTAAATGATATTGGCAAGTTTTGTTTATTTGTTCATATAGTTGCTCCATAGTTTCAGTGTTATATTGAACTTCTTGCCAAATTCCCTTTTATGCAGAGTACATATTGGCTTCTTGCTCATATAAGTCCGCTTCAGCACACAGCAAGTCAGCCTTTCTGTAGTATATTTTAATGTTAGTCAAACTAATATACTCGCTCATTGCCGCACTACGTTCTCGCTGTTTTTTGCTCTTCTTGATACCCATACCTATATCAGTACCAATAGCAATAGCAAAACGACCGACTCCAACGAAATTGATTCTCAAAATGCAAGAAACATTAAAACCGCCAGAGCGAATTGCAGCATCGGCAATATCAAATGCCATAAAGGTGCTTGTGGATATTGTTAGCATTCTTACAACTGTTCTGTTTTTGAACGGGAGTGTATTTTTCCAATTGATATTTTTCAAATCAGATACACTTTTAACATTGCTTTCTTTAATCTCAGTAAATAATCTACGAGCAAAGTAAAGACCACGAACTATACATTCATTTATAACAATGGGAACAGCTTGTCTGCCAATTTCGTGGGCAACACCAATTTCTGTTCTCAAATCAAATTTAACAGCTTCGATTATCTTGCCGTTTTCATCTCTCTTCCCGAGAAGAGTACCATTAAAGAGTTTTGAAATCCAAACAGAGAATTCCTTATATCCATTTTGATTCATATTACGGAATATTGGTAATGAGGAAATCTCTTTGAGAAGGGAAACCAGGGGACCGG
>CANQZO010000258.1 GCA_947628355.1 Candidatus Gastranaerophilales bacterium
CAACAACATCCCCAACTGTTCCAATGGCAGATACGGGCAGAATTTCATTAACAAACTCTTTTTTATCAAACATTTCCAACAATGCACAAGCTAATTTTAGTGCAATCCCCGCGCCTGATAATCTGTTTAAACTTTCAATTTCATCTATCGGAACATCACTTTTAATTGAATTTTGAGCCTTAGGATTTATTATTGCATAAGCCTCGGGAAGCACCTCGCCTGCTTCATGGTGGTCGGTTATTATAACATCAGCTTTAAATCCCTTAGCAAAATTAACTTCCGTTATATTTGATATTCCGCAATCCACGGTAATTATAAGTTTTGATTTTCTTTTTGCAATAATATTAACCAGAGCTTTTGTATTAAGCCCGTGGCTTTCGCAAGTGCGGTCGGGCAAATAATAATCAACCTTAGCACCGATTTGTTTTAACGTTAAATACAAAACCGCAGTTGAGGTTATGCCGTCAGCATCAAAATCACCATACACCGTAATGTTTTCACTATTTTCCACCGCCGATTTTATCCTCTGCAGCGTTTTTTCCATATCAGAAAAAACAAAAGGCGTGCAAAGAGGATTTTTTAAGGGATTTAAAAATCTTTTGATTTTTTCCTTTGTATCAATGCCTCTGTTTTGAAGCAAAACAGCAAGAATACGGTTATTACCGCATTCCGCCGTTATATTTTCATCAATTTTTGTTTCCCTAATCTTCCAAACTTTGCGCAATTGCATTTATTTATCAGTGACCTTATTTTTTATCGTAGAAATCATCATTGCTATCATCAAAGAAGTTTTCGTTTTCAAGTTCTTTTTTGAGCTCCTCAACATCTTTATCTTCTTTTATTTTTTCGATAACAAGTTTTGCCATTTCTTTAGCAAGAATTTTTTGTGTTTCAGCGGGAGAATTTTGAAGCATATTAATAGCTGCGCGAACCGTTCTGTCTATATCATACCACCTTGAATTGGCGCGTGTATCCATACCTTCTTCAACAGCTTCAATTATTTCATTTACATCCGTATACTCACTGAATGCCAAATTATGTTCAACTATTATTTTAATAAGGTTTAAAGCAACCTTAATTTGAGTTTCATCATCAGAAGCCTCTAAAGTTTTCATTGACTTAGATAATATAGGGTCTTTATCATACCATCTTCTTTGCTGATTGTTGTATTCTTCGCGCATTAAGCACCTCTCTTCTTACTAACCGTTTTTAAATTTTACTCCGAAACCCGCATTAGGATAGCACCAGCTTATATTGTTTTTTTCGCATGCTATTTTACAGGCTCCGCACTCCAAACAATTTTCATATCTTATTGTCATTGTGCATTTTTTGTCATTCCACTCATAGACATCAGCGGGACATATATATGTGCAATATTTCTTACTGCAGCGCATACATACATCATCATCTACGGATAAATGACTTTCGTTTCCTTTATTATATTTTAAAAGTGATAATTTTTCATTAATGTTCATTTTTTTATACATTTCTCCAATGCAAATAGTGCAAACGGCAATGATTTCATTATTACTCCCGATTTTAACAGAGTTGATACAAACTTTCTGTATTTAGAGCGTTTAGCAATTCCGTCCGCATTTGTAAACATATCAAAAAACTCACAAGCTAATTCCGGATACAAAGATGTTATTGTTTTTATATGTTTTTTCATAAACGGTATCGTGTTTGCGTGAGTTTTTAAATCTTTGTATATAATACTTTCTTTTATTTTTTTATAATACAAAGAAAGCGTTGAAGCGGAAAAGTCGCCTTTTTCCAATGCAAATATTGCGGTTTCGGCAGCAAGTTTTCCGCTGAGCATAGCAAGATTAGTGCCTTCCATGTGAATATTATCCACCATCATGGCAGCATCGCCAGCCAGCATAACTCTGTTATCATATATCTTAGGCATTGAATTAAATCCGCCCTCGGGTATTAAGTGAGCGCTGTATTCAATTGATTCTCCGCCTTTTATATATTTTGCTATCGCACTGTGTTCTTTTATTTCCTCTAACAGTTCATAAGGCTTTAAATTGTGTTTCTTTAATTCATCAAGTCCAATACCGAAACCGATTGTAACGGTATCTTTATTTGTAAACATAAACCCTAAGGCAAGCATATCTTTAATCGGCCCGCCGATAAACTTACATCCGCAGCCCTCGTTTTCACAAAGATTAAATCTGTTTTCTATTACGTCTTTACTTAACTTAATTACTTCTTTTACATTTAAAGTAACATCTTCATCTTTTATTTCTTTGCGAAGCCCCAATTGTTTTGCGAAAACGGAATTTACTCCGTCAGCAATGATAACAATATCCGCATAAAAATCTTCCAACTCTGTCCTGATACCAACAACTTTGCCGTTTTCAATTAAAAGCTCTTTTACAAAAGTTTTAGGTGCATAATAAGCACCTGCTTCTTTTGCCTGCATAGCCGCCCAGTTATCCCACTTTGCCCTTGTAACGGTAAATGCTTTATATGATGCTTTAGACGGGTCATTGTAATCTATTTCAAGGGATTTAGAG
>CANQZO010000259.1 GCA_947628355.1 Candidatus Gastranaerophilales bacterium
AGTGCAGATGAAATGTATAATGCCGTCAAATCGGAATTTGTAAATTCTGATATACTGGCAATGGCAGCGGCTGTAAGTGATTACAGGGTGAAAAATAAAGTTAACGGAAAGATAAAAAAGACAGGTGCGGGGTTAACTTTAGAGCTGATTGAAAATCCCGATATTCTGCGTGAAATGTGTGCAATAAAAAAATCTAATCAAACTGTTATAGGGTTTTGCGCTGAAAGCGAAAATTTAATTGAAAATGCAAAAGAAAAAATTAAAAATAAAAATTGTGACTACATTTGCGCTAATGATGTTTCACAAAAAGATATAGGCTTCTCGTCAAATTTTAATGAATTGTATATAATAAATAAAGAGAATAAAATTTATCATATTGAGAAGACGGATAAAAATAAAGCAGCATACGAGATTTGGGAATATATTTATGGAACAGGTAAATAAGATAATAAAAAAGATAGAAGAATTTGCACCATTATCTACATGTCAGAAATGGGATAACTCGGGCTGGCAGATAAATTTAGGGATAGAAGATATAAATAAAGTGCTTTTAGCGCTGGACGTAACACCTTCAACCGTGGATGAAGCAATAAAAAATAAATGCGAGCTGATTTTATCTCATCATCCGGTATTTTTTACGGGCATAAAATCAATAGAAGCGCCGTTTATAATAAAAGCAATAAAAAATAATATACAAATATATTCTGCTCATACAAATTTAGATATAGCGCAAGGCGGAGTAAGCGAATATTTAGCGGAAAAGTGCGGATATAAAGACTTAGACACGGCTTTTGAGTTTATAAAATATAAGCAGTTTGATAAAGAGAAAAACTTTTCAAAATTAATATCTACGCTGAAAACAGTATTCAGCCTGCCGAGTGTGAGAGTAGTTAACAGCCGGCGTAAAACCTACCGTTCGATAGCTTTTTGCTCGGGAAGCGGTGCTGAATTTATACAGGAGTTGGAAAAAATCGGAATAGATGTATTTATAACGGGTGATTTAAAACATCATCAGGCATTAAGCGCCAATAATATGACAATAATCGATTTAGGGCATTTTCACAGCGAGCGTTTTGTTGTTGAAATATTCCAAAATATTTTAAAAGATGAGGACATAGAAGTTATTGCGGCGAATGAAAAACCGGCATGGGAGTTAATATAATGAAGAAAATTTTATTTATTTTGTTTGGTTTATTATTAATGCAAACTCAATGTTTTGCAAAAGATTGTGTTGAATTTAATTTTCCTAATGACGGGTGGCATAAAGTAGCAAGTCCCGACGGAGTGGAATCTAAAAAAAGCTATGTGCCTTATAATCAAACGTCGGAAAACTATACCGAAATGCTTGTTTTTACTGAAAGAGTGCTGAAAAATAAAGATATAGCCCCCATGACAATACTGCATAAACAACTTGGAAAGGATAGAACAAATTATCCCGATATTGAGCCTAAATATATAAAACACGATTTTAATGAAGCAATGATTACGTGGTGCAGTCAAATGAAAAATACCTGCACTGTTGAAAGAGCATTCCAAGGAAAAGAGGGCGTAATTTTAGTGATTTACATAAATAAAATGCCTCATTATTCACAGAATATGTTTGCACAGTGGTCAAATATAATCGGCAGTGTTAAATTATACGAAAAATCCGAAACCCCGCTTCCTAAGAATGTTATAGAATTATAATTATGCAGATAACAGGCGGAGTATACAATTCAAGAAAAATAAAAACTGCCGATTACGATAATATCAAACCGACATTATCGAAAACACGGCAGGGAATATTTAATACGCTTGCTTCAATGTTTGATTTTAAGGGTAAAGTTTTTTATGATTTATTTGCAGGAAGCGGAATAATGGGGTTAGAGGCTATATCGCGCGGATTTGAGGTCGTGTGTTTTGAAAAGGATAAAAAAACTGCTCTTGCTTTGCAGGAAAGTTATAAAAGCCTTAACTTAAAAGCAAATTTATACTTTGGCGACGCGTTAAAAAATATTGTTAAATTAGGCTCAAATAAAGCTGATGTAATATTTATCGACCCGCCTTACGAGTCTGATTTATATGAAAAAGCGCTTGAAGTAATAATAAATAATAATATATTAAATCCGCAGGGGATAATAATTTTAGAACATCCTGCGGATAAAATAATAAATCATGAAAAATTTAATTTAATTAAAACAAAAATATACGGTAATAAACAAATTACGTATTTAAGTTTAATCTAAAGGAATAACAAGTTTTTGCCCGATAGAAAGTTTATGAGCGCTGGCTAAATTATTTGCCTGCTTGATTTTTTCAACTTTATTAGGGTCATATTTGCCGTAGAAACGATAAACAATACTGCTCATAGAATCACCGCTTTTAACCGTGTAAGTTTCGAAAGTCGGGATTTTCGCTTCATTTTTAACCGTATTTGCGGCAGGAATTACCGTAACTTGCTGGTTAATTTGAGGAAGCGTATCTTTTCTTGAAATTTTCTTTTCATATTTAGGCTGGCCTAAAACAGA
>CANQZO010000260.1 GCA_947628355.1 Candidatus Gastranaerophilales bacterium
ATTTTCGGGGTTTTTTAGAATGGATGATAAAACTAATTTAAAGATAGGTAAGATGTTAAAGCTGTAAAAATATAAAATAAACGGAGCAAACGAAATGGAAGAAACAGATTTAAGTCAATTAAGTGATATAGAAATAACTGATATGTATTCAGATATAATAGAAAGTGGTGAAGTTTTAGCAAAAGCGAAAGGCTGCTATTGTGCGAGTCCGTACTATTATAATTCGTCTATTCATTCATGTTGTAAGTATAATAGTTCTGCAAATGCACCAGAATGTTACCCTTGTTAATTAAAGGAAATTTGCAGTTTGCTGAAATTAGCAAACTTTTGTTATAATATATTTTGTTAAATTAAGGAATTATTATGGCTAATATATTTTTAACAAGAAAATGCAATCTTAAATGTCCGTATTGCTTTGCAGATGAGTTTGTGAATAAAGAAAATGAAGAATATACGCTTGAAAATTTTAAAAAAGTTGTTGAATTTATAAAGGCGGACGGCACGGATAGAATAGGGCTTATAGGCGGTGAACCAACGGTATATTCTCATTTTAAAGAAGTAATTGACATCTTAAATGCGGATGAGAAAATAAAAACAGTTGTTATATATACTAACGGATTAAATCTTGATAAATATTTAGATATTTTTGATAATAAAAAAATCAGTTTTTTAATAAATTGCAATTCAGCTTCTGATATTGGCGAGGCTATGTATGAGAAACTTAAAAACAATATAAAAGCATTAAAAGAAGTAAATAAAAAATTTACTCTCGGAATAAATATATATTCAAAAAATATGGATTATCAGTATATATTTGAGCTGTTAAGAATAGCGGATTCTCATCATCTGCGCTTTTCAACGGCACTTCCTAATGATACTAAAGAGCATACAGAGGATATTTTAGCAGGATTTAAAGAAATGAAATCCGTATTAAGAAGTTTTTGGTTAGACTGCAAAAAAAATGATATAAGTCCGCATAATGACTGTAACAGTATCCCCGATTGTCTTTTGGATGTTGAAGATAAACGTGTATTGCTTGAGCTTTCACAAATAGGTAAAAAATATGAAACTTCTAATCCTATACTAAGCTGCAGAACTTGTAATCCGGTTATAGATATCCTCCCCGATATGACAGCTGTAAGGTGTTTTGGTTTGTCTAAATACATGAAAGTTTCAATTAACGACTTCAAATCGTTGGATAAAATAATAAGTTATTTTTATAACAAAATAGATTTATATGCAAGGTTGGCTTATGTAAATTCAGATTGCGAAAATTGTAAACACAGATTATATGACCGCTGCGGAGTTTGCTTTACTTATAAAATCCATAAATTTGATAAGGTAAAAGAACTTGTAAGAAATATATAAAAAAAGAGAGGTTTTAATAACCTCTCTTTTTTATTTATTTTTCTTTAATTAAATTAGTTATAAATGCCGCAATAACAAGGGTGACAGCGCCTGTAAAAAATGCGTATTCCCAGTGATAATTTATGCCTAAGGGAATTTGATAATCACATTTTGAAATGAACCAAGCAAGCAAAGTGCAGACAAGCACCTGCGGACCTGCTATAAATATATTAAATATACCCATAACAGAACCCTCCGAGCCCTTTTGAATAAACTCCGATAACATCGCAAACGGTAATGATAATACGCTTGCCCAGCCTATACCCGATAGCGACATACATATTAAAATCACTGCAGGATTTTTTGATAATCCCATTCCGATATATGCTAAAGCTAAAGTTAATAAAGCGATGAAGTGAACTTTCTTATTTCCGAATTTTGTTGATAACAGTCCTATGGGAATTGATACCAAAAAGCATATAAGGTTTTGTATCGCAAAGCAGATTGATGAAAAGTTTGTTGCTTTATTTATTGTATTAAGGTATAAATTTTTTGTTTCTTCCGTTGCGCTTGTAAGGTCGGGGACTCCGAAAACGGAGTGAATTGCGTATTGAGTAAAGAAAATATTTAAACTCATAATTCCAATCCATGTGAACAACTGAAGTGTGCATATTTTTCCGACTTCGGGCGAGGATTTAAAGAAATTAACAACTTTTTGAACAAAAGGTGTTTCATCGGCTTTTATTTCAGCTGTATTTTCGTTTGTTTTATCTGATTTACTGTATTTGTGTTCTTGTATGGTTAAGCATGTCCATAGCATTGCCAGTGAAAAAGCAAGAGCCGCCATAATAAATTGAGCGTTAATGCTCATTTGGTAATGAAAAACGTACTTTAAAAACGGAGCCGTACCTGCCGCAACAACCGAACCTAAACCTATCGCAAAACTTAAATATGAATTAGCAAGTGAGTGCTGTTCGGTGGGAACCAAATCGGGAACTAAAGCTCTATAAGGTCCTTGAGCAGCGTTAACGCATGCGTCTATAACCCATATCATAACGGCTGCAATGATTAATCCGCCGAATACGGGCTGCGGTATATGAAGAAATGCACATATATTTTGTGCAATTGCTGCAGAATTAGGGAATGCCCATAATG